>NZ_JBHWZS010000024.1:0-53871 GCF_042728155.1 Streptomyces sp. NPDC060209 | reverse complement strand
CACCGAGTGTGAGGGGGCCTCGCTCATTCCCCTTCCGGCGCGGAAGCGCCCCCGAGGCGCCTTTCGCCACCCCTGTGCGCCTCCTTCACGGTATTCACTCAAATCGCACGTATGGCTGGTAAACAGCCTGTTTCGCCCTTGCGTTCACGCCGCGTATCGGACAACCTGACCTGGTGTCGTCCGAGGGATCCACGGATCTCATGGCCGGGGGAACACGTATCGGCTTTCTCGCGGGGTGGGGACCCCGCTGACGTACGCACAGGTAGAAATCACGCAGAGTTGCTGCGTGCGGGGGGATGACCATGACGTCGACGCCGCCAGGCGACCGGCAGCACAACGACGACCCTTCCCGGACGGTTCAGCTGCGGCTGCCTTCGCAGCTGCGCGCCGGGAGACCGAGACGGCAGGCGAAGAAAGCCCTGCCGCGCTACGACTACGAGCACTACAGTCGGCTCGCCGGGCCTCTGACCCAGCCCGACCCCGGCCGGCCGTATACGGTCCGCTACCGCTCGCTCCTCTCGCAGGAGACCCACCGCATACGCGCGGCCCTGCTGCTGGGTGCCGCGCCGCTCGTCTCGCTGGGTCTCTTCGCATGGCTCATGCAGCCCGAGCACTGGACGGAACGCGACCCGAACCTCCAAAACGACACCCTGCTCGTCCTCGACATCGTGATGCTGGTGTCGATCGGCCTCATCGAGCTCTTCCGCACGATGAACGTCCTGTCGAACGCGCACGCCACGCTGGTGGCCCGCGACCCGGTCCCGGTCATACCGGAGAGCGGTACGAGAGTCGCCTTCCTCACCTCCTTCGTCCCGGGCAAGGAACCCCTGGAGATGGTGACGAAGACGCTCGAGGCAGCCGTGCGCATCCGGCACCGCGGACTGATGCACGTCTGGCTTCTCGACGAGGGTGACGACCCCGCCGTGAAGGAGGTCTGCGCCCGGCTCGGCGTGCACCACTTCTCCCGCAAGGGCGTCGCCCACTGGAACCAGGCCAAGGGCCCGCACCGGGCGAAGACGAAGCACGGCAACTACAACGCCTGGCTCGACGCCCACGGTGACGCGTACGACTTCTTCGCCTCCGTCGACACCGACCACGTACCGCTGCCCAACTACCTGGAGCGGATGCTCGGTTACTTCCGCGACCCGGACATCGGCTTCGTCATCGGGCCGCAGGTCTACGGCAACTACGACACCTTCGTGACGAAGGCCGCCGAGTCCCAGCAGTTCCTCTTCCACGCGCTGATCCAGCGCGCGGGCAACCGCTACGGCTCCCCGATGTTCGTCGGCACGAGCAACGCCGTGCGGATCTCGGCCCTCAAGCAGATCGGCGGCCTCTACGACTCGATCACCGAGGACATGGCCACCGGCTTCGAGATCCACCGCCACCGCAACCCGCTCACCGGCCGGAAGTGGCGCTCGGTCTACACCCCCGACGTCCTGGCCGTCGGCGAGGGACCGACCGCGTGGACGGACTTCTTCACCCAGCAGCTGCGCTGGTCCCGGGGCACCTACGAGACGATCCTCAAGCAGTACTGGAAGGGCTGGTTCTCGCTCCCGGCGGGCAAGCTCTTCAACTACACGATGATGATCATCTTCTATCCGATGTCGGCCATGAACTGGATCCTCGCCGCCCTGAGCTGCGCACTGTTCCTCGGCATGGGCGCCTCCGGCGTCCAGATCGACCCGGTCATCTGGATGATGCTGTACGGCAACGCCTCGGCGCTCCAGATCGGCCTCTACATCTGGAACCGCCGCCACAACGTCTCGCCGCACGAGCCCGAGGGCTCCGGTGGCCTCGCCGGCATGGTGATGTCCGCGCTCTCCGCGCCGATCTACGCCCGCTCCCTGATGGACGCGGTGCTGCGCCGCAAGAGCTCGTTCGTGGTGACGCCCAAGGGCGACTCGTCCAGCCCGGACACCCTCTTCGGCACCTTCCGCATCCACCTCTTCTTCATCCTGGTCTTCGGCGGTTCGATCGCCGCGTCCTTCGTCCTCGGGCACAGCCACCCGGCGATGCTCACCTGGGCCTGCCTGGCACTGCTGATCACCGCCGCGCCGATCTTCGGCTGGCGGTACACGGTCCGCGCCGAGCGCAGGAAGCCCCGCGGCGGACCAGCCGCGCCCGAGCCCGCGCCTCCGGCCGAGCCCTCCTGGGCGAGCAACGAAGACACCATGCAGATCGCCCTTGGGGGACGTAACCAATGAAGTACCGTCCGAGCCGCCGTACCCGCCGCCTGGCGATCGGTACGGCGGTGGTTCTGGCGCTCGCGGGGGCGAACGGGCCCTGGCTGTACCGCTTCGGCACCGAGCACTACCACGCCTACGCCATCAACAAGCAGGACTACAAGGCGGAGAACGGCCACTGGGACTTCCTCGACGTCCCGTCCGAATTCCGGATCAACACGATCCACGCGGCGCTGCTGCACACCGGCAAGGTGCTGCTCGTCGCGGGCTCCGGCAACAACCAGAAGAACTTCGACGCGAAGAGCTTCCGTTCGGTGCTGTGGGACCCGGAGGGGAACACCTACAAGAACATCCCCACGCCGAAGGACATGTTCTGCGCCGGGCACACCCAACTGCCGGACGGGAAGCTCCTCATAGCCGGCGGCACGAAGCAGTACGAGAAGCTCGAAGGCGATGTCACCAAGGCCGGCGGGCTGATGATCGTCCACAACGAGGACCCGGACAAGCCGGTCACCGTCCCCGCGGGCACCCGCTTCACCGGCAAGGGCAACGGCAAGACGTTCGTCTCCAAGGACCCGGTGCTGGTGGAGAAGGCCACCAAGGTCTTCGACAAGGAGACCGGCGCGTTCCTGCGGAACGAACCGGGACTCGGCCGGATCTACGTCGAGGCGCAGAAGTCCGGGACGAGATACGAGACGGGCACCGAGGACAACTACCGGATCTCGGGCCTCTCGGGCTCCGACGCCCGCAACGTCTACGGGATCGCGCAGAAGCTGGCCCTCGACAAGAAGGACTTCCAGGGCATCAAGGAAGCCTACGAATTCGACCCGGTGGCCGAGAAGTACATCAGCGTCGACCCGATGAACGAGGCCCGCTGGTACCCCACGCTCACCACCCTGGAGGACGGCAAGGTCCTCTCCCTGTCCGGGCTGGACGAGATCGGGCAGATCGTGCCGGGCAAGGACGAGGTCTACGACCCGGAGACCAAGAAGTGGGAGTACACCGGCATCGTCCGGAAGTTCCCCACCTATCCCGCCGTCTTCCTCATGAACAACGGCAAGCTCTTCTACTCCGGCTCCAACGCCGGCTACGGACCCGCCGACGTGGGCCGCGACCCGGGCGTCTGGGACCTGGAGTCCAACACCTTCACGAAGATCCCCGGGCTCAGCGACCCGGACATGATGGAGACTTCCGCGACCGTACGGCTGTCCCCCGCCCAGGACGAGAAGTACATGGTGATCGGCGGGGGCGGAGTCGGTGAGTCCGACAAGTCCAGCGAGAAGTCACGGCTGGTCGACCTGACGAAGGACGACCCGCGCTTCACGGACGGCGCCAGCCTCTCCGAGGGCACCCGCTACCCGAGCGCCTCCCTGCTCCCGGACGACTCCCTCCTGGTCACCGGCGGCTCCGACGACTACCGGGGACGCGGCGGTTCGGACATCCTTCAGGCCAGGCTGTACGACGCGAAGTCGGACACCTACCAGCGGGTCGCGGACCCTGCGGTGGGGCGCAACTACCACTCGGGTTCCGTGCTCCTCCCCGACGGCCGGGTCATGATCTTCGGCTCCGACTCGTTGTACGCGGACCAGGCGAACACGCGGCCCGGCACGTTCGAGCAGCGCATCGAGATCTACACGCCGCCGTATCTGTACCGCGACGGACGTCCGGAGCTGACCGCGGGACCCAAGCGCATATCCCGTGGCGGCACGGGGCTGTTCACGACCCAGCACGCCTCGTCGATCACCTCGGCGAAGCTGATGCGTCCGAGCGCCGTCACGCACGTCACGGACACGGATCAGCGGTCGATAGCCCTGGATCTGAAGAAGTCCGCCGACAGCATCACCGTGACCGTGCCGAAGAACCGGGCCCTGGTCCCGTCCGGCTGGTACATGCTCTTCGTCACCGACGCCGACGGCACGCCGTCGGAGGGCACGTGGGTGGAGATTCACTGAGCGGTGTTCTGTGGGTTCGGCCAGGGACGGAGCTTCTCGGGGTTCCGCACCACCCAGATATGCCGCCCCCGCCCCCGGCGGCCCCGCCTACTTCGTGGCGCGGGCCAGCCCCAGCGCGTACTCCGGCCACCAGTCCCCGGCCTTCGGCCCGCCCTTGCAGTCACCGTCCGACTCCCCCGGACGCTTGACCCACAGATACGCGTCGACCAGCTCTTCACCCGTCTCCGTCGTCGGAGGCTCGCCGAGAGCACGGCCGGGCGGGTTGCACCAGTTCTCCGCGGGGTCGCCCCCGTCGTACGGGCCGTTGCCGTTACGACTGGTGTCGATCACGAACGGCTTGCCGCCCACCTTCGCCGAGAGCCGCTTGCCGAAGTCCGTACTGGCCGCCGTCGTCTGGAAGTTGGACACGTTCACCGCGAAGCCGTCGGCCGCCGCGATCCCCGCCCGTTGCAAGGGCTCGAACAGCGCGTCGGGCGTCTGCCATCCCGCGTTCCCCGCGTCCACGTACACCGTGGTGTCCGGCTGTTGCTTGAGGCGCTCGATCGCGCCCTTGAGCAGGTCGTACCGCTCCTCGTGGAACTCCTGCGGGGTGCACCCGTCGACCAGGTGCAGCAGGGCGTCCGGTTCCAGGATCACCGTGGCCCGGCGGTCGCCGATGCCCTTCGCGACACTGTCCAGCCAGGCGCGGTACTCGTCCCCGTCCGCGGCGCCACCCTTCGAGAACTGGCCGCAGTCCCGGTGCGGGATGTTGTACAGGACGAGCAGGGCGTCCCGGCCGGCCCGCTCGGCCGCCTCGGTGAAGCCCTTCGCCGCCTCCTGCGGATTCTCCGGGCTGATCCACTCCCCCACGGGCTGCTCCGCGATCTTCCGGATCAGCTCGGCGTTCCTCTTCTCGCCGTCCTTCGTATAGGCGGCGACCTGCTGCGCGGCGTTCCCGTCGGGATTGACCCAGTACGGATCGCCTCTCTCGGGCTGCTGGTCGACCGCGGCCGGTCCGCCCTTCCCACCGTCGTCGGACGAGGAACACCCGGCCAGCAGCAGAACCGCGACCGTCCCGGCTGCCGCACTCACCCTCAGTCCGGTGTAACTGCCGTACATCCAATCCCCCTTGTACTGATGTACTGCCGCTCGCATCCATCCTGGCACAGCGATCCGGGCCCCGGACGCTCCCGCCCGGATCCGGACATCCTGCCAAAAACACTCCGGGCGCCAGACGTCGTCGGCCTACAGTGTCGTGTCAGTACGAACGACCCGACCTCCCGCGTCGTGCCCGGGCCACTCCCGCGGCCCGGGCAGCGCGGTAGAGGACCGGCCCGGCCGGCGGCTCCGAGGGGGAGCGGACGCCGACCGGGCCAGGTTGTCCTGCCGGGGGCACTTCAGGCGCGGCTGTCGTCGCCGCCCCTCGCCGCGCTCCTCGCGCCGCTCGCCTCCGCGCTCTCCTCCGTGCTCCTGTCGGCGCTCTTCTCCGCCGTCAGGTACGCGGAGACGACCACATTGGCCGTGTACGCATGGGACTTGTGGTCGTACGTACCGCCGCAGGTGATCAGCCGGAGCTCGGCCCGCCCGTCCTCACGCGGCCCGTACGCCTTCTGGGCGTCGAAGCGTTCCCGGGTGAAGACCTGGACGTCGTCGATGGTGAATTCGGCGATCTTCCCGTCGGACCGGCTCACCCGGACCTTCTCGCCCGGCCGGGCCGCGCTGAGTCCGTAGAAGACGGCCGGCTTCGTCTCGGTGTCGACGTGGCCGACGAAGATCGCGGCGCCTTCGGTGCCGGGTTCGGTGCCGTCGGCATACCAGCCGACGGCCTTCGGCGTCGCGAACGGCGGTGGCTCGATCGCCCCTTCGCCGTCCAGCCCGCGCCGCACGATGCTCGCGTCGATCCCGATGGAGGGGATCTCGACCCGCTGTGGCGCGGCCCCGTCGAGCGGGTCGTGGGCCGCGGGCAGCGGGACGCCGAGGGGGCGTCCGACCGCCGCGACGTCACCGGTCGTGGGGGCCGAGTTCCCGGCGGTGGCCGCGCGGCCCCACAGCCACAGTCCCAGCAGGAGTACGGCCCACGCGACACCGGTGAGCAGGCGTCCGGTTCCGGCGGGGCGGTCCGTGGTGGTCATGTCAGTGCTGCGCCGGGCGGCGGCGTCGGGTGCTGCGGAACGCGACGGCGACGGCGGCGACCGCTCCGAGTCCGAGACCGATCACCGCGTGCCGGGTGCCGGGGCCCTCATCGGCCGCGGCCTCCTCGGCGAGCAGCGCGGCGCCTCCGCCACCGGCCCGTACGGGAGCGATGGGCGAGGGGCGGCCGTGATGGACGACGGTGACCGTGCCGGTGACCGTGCCGGTGGCCTTGCCGTGGCCGTCCTTGCAGGTCACCCAGACCTCGTAGTCGTCGGGTGCGGCGTCGGAGCGGATCCGGGCCTGGGCGACGAGGCCCTTGCCGTCGGCCGGCTCGAAGCGCGCTTCGGAAGCGAAGGCTTCGGAATTGCCCCGGGCCGACCTGTCCTTGCCGCAGACGTCGACCCGGAGCTCCACCTCCCCGCCGGGGGAGACACGGGACGGGCTGACCGAGACCGTTCCCGAACGCTTCTCGTCCCTGGGGTCATCGGCTTTCGAATCGGCCAGTGCGGCGGACGCGGGAAGGGCTATCGTCCCGGCCGCCAATGCGGCACAGAACGTGAGGGGCAGTGAACGCATCGTAAACCTCCTGATGGAAGGTTCACGCGTGGGGCGGCATCCCGCATCCGCTGTAGCCCGGTCGGGTTACGGCATGGGCAGGTCGACCAGGTCGACGAGGTCCGCGATGGAGTCGACGACCGTGGAGGGCCGGAAGGGGTAACGGTCCATGTCGGCCTCCGTGGTCAGGCCGGTGAGGACCAGGAAGGTCTGCATCCCCGCTTCCAGGCCGGCGAGCACGTCGGTGTCCATCCGGTCGCCGATCATGGCGGAGGTCTCGGAGTGGGCGCCGATGGCGTTGAGCCCGGTCCGCATCATCAGCGGGTTGGGCTTGCCCGCGAAGTACGGCGCCTTGCCGGTGGCCTTGGTGATCAGCGCGGCGACCGAACCGGTCGCGGGCAGCGGGCCCTCGGCGGACGGGCCGGTCTCGTCCGGGTTGGTGCAGATGAAGCGGGCGCCGCCGTTGATCAGCCGGATCGCCTTGGTGAGCGCCTCGAAGCTGTAGGTCCGGGTTTCTCCCAGGACGACGTAATCGGGCTCGTGGTCGGTGAGGACGTAGCCGATGTCGTGCAGCGCGGTGGTGAGTCCGGCCTCGCCGATGACGTACGCCGTGCCTCGCGGACGCTGGTCGTCCAGGAACTGGGCGGTGGCCAGGGCGGAGGTCCAGATGTTCTCCACGGGCACGTCCAGGCCCATGCGCTTCAGGCGCGCGTGCAGGTCACGGGCGGTGTAGATGGAGTTGTTGGTGAGGACCAGGAACGGCAGTCCGGAATCCCGCAGCCGCTTGATGAAGGCGTCGGCCCCGGGGATGGGCGTGCCCTCGTGGATGAGGACACCGTCCATGTCGGTCAGCCAGGATTCGATCGGCTTGCGCTCTGCCATGTGACGGGCTCCTGCCGTACGTACTGTGCACTCGGGGTGCTGGACGCCGGCGGCACCGCGTTGTGCAGCGCCGACGCCTCGATTTTAGGCTGCCCGTTCCGCCGGACGGAACCGGTTGATCACAGAGAACTGCGGCACCGGATCAGCGGTGGCCTCCGCGCAGGCGCCTGGAGTAGATCATGGCGACGGCTCCGGCGAGGAGGAGCGTCCCGGACGCGGCACCCGCCCAGCGAGCGCGGGCCTGGCCGGTGCGGGCGAGTTCGGGCACGGGGTCGCCCTCCGCGTCCATCGTCGTCCCGGTGTCCTCGGGCGCCTCGAGCCCGCCGTCGACGATGACGAAGGAGTAGGCGGCCGACTCCCCTACCCAGTCCCCGTCGGTGCCGGCCTGCTCGGCGTCGTCCTGGGCGCTGCGCCGCTGCACGATGGCGGCGTGGGCGGTGACCTTGCCGGGCCGGGTGTCGGAGGTGAACGCCATCCGGACCTGGACCGTGACGGTCTTCTTGGCGGGGACGGTGAAGCCGGGGAAGTCGTCGTCCTGCTCCCCGCCGCCGAAGACGCCGATCTGCTCGTCGCGGTCGGTGGACTCCCAGCTCACCCGGTGCTCCTCGTCGGGGTGTGCCCGCTCGGTGAACTCCAGCTGGATCTGTTCGGCCGTCAGCGTCCGGTCCTCGTCGGTGAGCACCAGGACGGGGTGGATGGAGTGGCACGACTCCGAGGTCGTGTTGGTGAGGTCGAGGTACCAGGTCCCGTAGCCGCCGCCGGAGGCATAGGTGCCGGGGCCGCCGTGGATCCGTGTCTCGATGGGGAAGTCCTCGCCGTCCGGATCACCGCAGGCGGGAAGCGCCGTGCCCGCGACGGCCACGGTGCCGGTCGCCGCGGGGGCGGTGACCGGGATGGCGATGGCGGCCGGGACGCCGAGGAGACCGGCCGGGACGACCAGCCCGGCGGCCAGTCCGAGTCGGGTGAGGGCACGGCCGTCGCGCAGTCGTGCGGGGGGTCTGGTGGACATGGTGGGTCACCCTTCGCTGCTCGCGAACGGCCGGGGCGGAGGGCCACCTGCTGTGTCGGCGGCGCTGCCACGCGCGGCCGGACGTACGGCCGTGGTTCAGGTCCCGGACCGGTCGGTCATCGTCCGCGACGCTGCCACGCGCGCGCGAGGGGCCGCCACCGCTGGGCGGCGTACACCGCCCGTTCGGGCGTCATGTTCCGCTCGATCGGCCCCGCCCCCGTGGTGGCGGGCCGCGCTCAGACCCGCTCGCCGCCGTCTTCTCCGGCCCGGCCGAAGAGCGGGGCGAGGACCAGCTGGGCCGCTCCCTCGGCGACGGGTCGGTCGCCGCCGCCCGCCACGGTGACGGGTACGGCGGCGGTGACGCCCTCCCGCCGCGCGCGCTCCTCGATGACGGCGCGGACCCCGCTCACATAGGCGTCCTCGTGGGCGGCGACGGTGCGGCCTCCGAGGACGACCCGGTCGATGTCGAGCAGCCCGACGAGGTTGGCGGCGCCCGCTCCGAGGACCCGGGCCGCCTCGGCGATGTCGCCGCGGGCGTCGGCGGTCAGACAGAGCGCCTCGATGCAGCCGCGCCCGCCGCAGCCGCACCGGGGGCCGTCCAGCTGGAGGGTCTGGTGGCCGAATTCCCCGGCGCCGGTACGGGCTCCGCGGTGCACGGCCCCTCCGAGGACGAGACCGGCGCCGAGGCCGGTGCCCAGGTGGAGGTAGGCGAAGTCGGCCTCGGCGCGTTCACGCAGCGCGAGGCCGAGGGCGGCGGCGTTGGTGTCCTTGTCGACGACGACGGGCAGCCCGGTGTGCTCGGCGAGCGCGTCGCGCAGCGGGTAGCCGTCCCACTGGGGGAAGCCGGTGACCCGGTGCAGCACCCCGCTGCGGTGGTCCAGCGGGCCCGGCAGGGCGGCGCCCACGCCGAAGACCTGCCGGGGCGCGGTCCGGGGGGCCTCTTCCCGTACCGTCTGCACCGCGTGGGCGGCCGTGGCGAGGACCTCGGCGGCCGGGGCTCCGAGGTCGAGCGGGAAGGTGCGGGTCGCGACCGTGGTGCCGGCGAGGTCGGCCAGGACGGCGGTGAGTTCGTCGCGGTCCAGATGGAGACCGACGGCGTATCCGGCGTCCGGGACGAGGCGCAGGACGGTGCGGGGCTTGCCGCCGGTGGAGGCGAGCCGGCCCGCTTCGGCGGCGAGGCCCTCCGCCCGGAGTCTGGCGGTGATCTTGCTGACGGCCTGCGGTGTGAGTCCGGTGCGCTCGGCGAGCTCCAGCCGGCTGATGCCCTGCTCACCGGCCACGCGGAGCAGGTCGAGGACGAGCGACGCGTTGTGGTGGCGCAGGGCCGGCAGATTCGCCCCGCCGCCCCTCCTGCTGTTGCTCCTGTTCACCGCACCATTGTCTCCATCGCTTGCACTTTGGCAACAGCGTTGCTTAAGTGGATTGCATGACTGCCAACGCTCCTCTCCGCGTCGGGCTCGTCGGCTACGGCCTGGCGGGTTCCGTCTTCCACGCCCCGCTGGTCTCCGCGACCGAGGGCCTTGTCCTCGACACGGTCGTCACGTCGAACGAGGAGCGGCAGGCGCAGGCCCGCGCCGAGTTCCCCGGCGTGCGGCTGGCGGCCTCGCCCGACGAGCTGTGGCCGCGCGCGGACGAGCTGGACCTGATCGTGATCGCCTCGCCGAACAAGACCCATGTCCCGCTCGCGAGGGCGGCACTGGAGGCGGGGCTTCCGGTGGTCGTGGACAAGCCGCTCGCCGGTACGGCCGCCGAGGCCCGCGAGCTGGCCGCGCTGGCGGCGGAGCGGGGGCTGCTGCTCTCGGTCTTCCAGAACCGCCGCTGGGACAACGACTTCCTCACGCTGGCCGGTCTGATCGAGGACGGTGAGCTCGGTGAGGTGCAGCGTTTCGAGTCCCGCTTCGAGCGGTGGCGTCCGCAGCTGAAGGGCGGCTGGCGCGAGTCGGGCGACCCGGAGGAGATCGGCGGGCTGCTGTTCGACCTGGGCAGCCATGTCGTCGACCAGGCGCTCACACTGTTCGGCCCGGCGGTGCAGGTGTACGCGGAGTCCGACGTACGCCGCCCGGGCGCGGCGGCCGACGACGACACCTTCATCGCGATCACGCACACCAACGGGGTGCGCTCGCACCTGTACGCGAGCGCCACCACGGCGCAGCTCGGCCCGCGCTTCCGGGTGCTCGGCTCGAAGGCGGGCTATGTGAAGTACGGCCTGGACCCGCAGGAGGCCGCTCTGCGTGAGGGCGCGCGTCCGACGGCGGGCGAGCCGTGGGGCGAGGAGCCCGTGGAGCTGTGGGGCCGGGTCGGTTCGGGCGAGTCTCCACTGACCGGCGGCGGCGACCCGGTCCGTACGCTGCCGGGTGACTACCCCGCGTACTACGCCGCTGTGGCCTCCGCCCTGTGCGGCGGGGGCGAGAACCCGGTGACGGCGCTGCAGGCCGCCGCCGCGCTGGATGTCCTGGAGGCGGCGCGGCGCTCGGCCCGCGAGGGCGTGTCCGTGACCCTTCTTCCCCACCACGACGAGGAGCGTCACGCATGAGCACCGGTGTTCCGACCATCTCCGAGCTGATCGCGCAGGAGCGGCGTCTGACGCTGCCGCGTTTCGGCTACGACGACGCGTACGCGCTGGGCGGTCTGCTGGTCGCGCTGGCCCGTGAGCGGCATGCCCCGGTCGCGATCGACATCCGGCGGGGCGGCCAGCAGCTGTTCCATGCGGCGCTGCCGGGTTCGAGCGCGGACAACGACGCCTGGATCGACCGTAAGCGGAGGGTCGTGGAGCGGTACGGGGAGAGCTCGTACCTCGTCGGTACGCGTTTCCGGGCGAAGGGCACGACGTTCGAGGAGTCCTCGCGGCTGGACCTGGACACGTATGCCGCGCACGGCGGCTCGTTCCCGATCGCCGTGGAGGGCGCGGGCGTGATCGGCTCGGTCACGGTGTCGGGTCTGCCGCAGGCCGAGGACCACGCGCTGGTGGTGCAGGCCCTGGAGCAGTTCACGACGCGCCCCCAGGGCTGAAGCACCTGACAGCGGTGTGCCCCAGGCGTTCTGACAGCGGTGCGGCCGCCGGGTGGTCCCGGCGGCCGTGCCGCGCTACGCGTCCTTGAGCTCCTGGCGCTGGCGTCCGAGCCCTTCGATCTCGAGCTCCACCACGTCCCCCGCCCTGAGGTACGGCTTCGGCTCCGGCCGGCCCATGGCCACGCCCGCGGGGGTGCCGGTGTTGATGACGTCGCCCGGGTAGAGCGTCATGAAGTGGCTCAGATAGCGCACGACCTCACCGACCGGGAAGATCTGCTCGGCCGTCGTGCCGTCCTGCTTCAGCTCCCCGTTGACCCACAGCTTCAGCCCCAGCGCCTGCGGGTCGGGCACCTCGTCCGCGGTGACGAGCCAGGGGCCCAGCGGGTTGAAGGTCTCGCAGTTCTTGCCCTTGTCCCAGGTGCCGCCGCGCTCGATCTGGAATTCCCGCTCGGAGACGTCGTGCGAGGTCGCGTATCCGGCGACGTGCCCGAGCGCCTCCTCCGCGGAGTCCAGGTAGCGGGCGGTGCGGCCGATCACGACGGCGAGCTCGACCTCCCAGTCCGTCTTCCGGCTGCGGCGCGGCACGAGCACGGTGTCCTCGGGGCCGACGACGGTGTCGGGGGCCTTGAAGAACAGGATCGGCTCGTCCGGGATCGCCGCCCCGGTCTCGGCGGCGTGGTCGTGGTAGTTCAGCCCGATGCACACGATCTTGCCGATCCGCCCGAGGGGCGGTCCGACCCGGAGGCCGTTCGCGTCGAGCGGGGGCAGGACGTCGGGCGTCTGGGCCGCCTCGCGGACGCGGGCCAGCGCGGAGGCGTCGGCGAGGAGCTCGCCGTCGATGTCGGTGACGAGGCCCGAAAGGTCACGCAAGGTCCCGTTACGGTCAAGCAGCGCGGGGCCTTCCGAGCCCGCCGTACCCACTCGAAGAAGCTTCAACGGTCCATCTCCCCTTGGTCGAGATCGAGCCCGTCGATGGGTTGCGGCCAGCGAAAGGCTTGGCTGATCCTCCAAGACATCGGATCACTCCGCAAGACCCTGTTCACACACTGGACCCGGACCACTCAGACGGCGGGCGCGACGGCGGCCTCGGGCGCCGGGGCCTCCCGGTAGAGGTAGGCGCGCTCGATGGCGGTCCAGGTGGTGCTCGTGACGATGTACAGAGCCGCCGCGAGCGGTACGTAGGCGACGGAGACGAGGGTCAGGAAGGACATCAGCGGCATGACCTTCGTCATCGCGCCCATGCCGGGTACGGGCTGTCCGTCCGGTCCGGTGGCCGGCGTCATGGGGTTCGCGGCCATCTGCCGCTTGGTGCGGCCGTAGTTGAAGGTGGCGACGGCGGCGACGATCACGAAGAGCGCGAGGTAGACCAGCCCCTGCCCGCCGAAGGGCCCGCCCTCGGCGAGCGCGTCGTGCCAGCGTTCGCCGAGCGGGGCACCGAAGAGCTCGTGGCCGAGCAGCGAGTTCGGGTCGCCGCCGATCTTCTGGCTGGAGAAGAGGTGGTAGAGCAGGAAGAAGGCGGGCATCTGGAGCAGGCTCGGCAGGCAGCCGGAGAGGGGTGAGACCTTCTCCTTCGCGTGGAGCTCCATGAGCGCCTTCTGCATCCGGTCGGGGTTCTTGCTGTGCTTCTTGCGCAGTTCGGCGATCTGCGGCTGGAGCTTGGTGCGGGCCCTCTGCCCGCGCGCCGCCGCCCGCGAGAGGGGGTGGACGGCGAGCCGCACGAGGGCGGTGAAGAGGACGATCGCGGCGGCGGTGGACGCGCTCTGGAAGAGGGGCTGGAGCAGGTCGGCGAATGCGCCTACCAGGCTCGCGAAAGCGGACATGAATGCGGACATGGGTGAGCCCTCCGGGGGTCTCGTCGGCCTAAGGAACTCGGCAGGACGACCCGCGCAGAAGATCGTGGAAGGTGTGCCCTCTACGCGGCCGTCAGGAGGGCGGCCCCGGGCGCTCGGGGCCTGGTGCGTCCCCGGGCGTCGGGGTCCCGCTGCGGGAGGAACGCGGTGCGCTTCTCGCGGTCGCGCATGGCGGTGCGCACTCTCGTACGGGGTACGGGCGCGGCACAGCGGGCGCTGATGACGGAGCAGACGAGGAGCGCCGAGCCGGCGGCCGCGGTGGCGGCGAGCGCGACGGCGGCGGAGAGGCTGCCGCCTTCGGCGAGGAGTACCTCGGTGAGGAACAGGACGAGGAAGGCGGCGGGGCGGAAGAGGCGGGCGACCGCTCGGCGTACGCGGTTCATGTCGTCGTTCACTTGCCCTCCCCCTTCGCTTTCCGCTCGATCGTGTCCTTCAGCCGTTATACACGATCCGCGTCCAGCGGCTGAAGGAGCCGACGGGGGGCGAGCAGCGCGCGGCTCACGTGGTCCTCCGGGTCGGGGTCGAGTCCGGTACCGGGCCGCATCTCCACGTCCTCGAGCGGTACGGCGACGTTGCCGCAGGCCGTGCACTGTCCGAACGCCCCGAGCTCGGTGCCGCACGTGGCGTGGAAGAAGAAGCGCATGGGGGCCGTGCCCTCGATGTGCTCGCGGCCCCAGAGGCCGAGGGAGCGCAGGGTGGGCCAGAGGGCCTTGCCGCTGTCGGTGAGGACGTATTCGTCGCGCGGGGGCGACTCCTGGTAGCGCTGCCTGGCCAGGACCCCGGCCTCGGTGAGCGCCTGGAGGCGGGAGGCCAGGACGGCGCGCGGGATGCCGAGGTGGCCGAGGAAGTCGTTGTAGCGGCGTACGCCGTAGAAGGCGTCGCGCACGACGAGCAGGGTCCAGCGCTCCCCGATCACTTCGAGTGCGCGGGCGATCGAGCACTGCTGTGCCGCGTAGTCCTTGCCGAGAGCCATGGGTATCACTTTACTCCGTAGGTTCGGTGAATGAACTTACCCGTGCTAGCGTGATGCGCCTCAGTAGGTTCATTCAACGAACCTTCGGCCATGAACCTGGATCGATCCCAGGCGGGCCGATCCCCGGAGGGACGTCATGACCCAGCAGCCCGTGCAGACCGCCACGGCCCCCGCGCCACGGCCTGTCCGACTCCGTCCGCCGCACCGGCCCGGCGCGACGCTCGCCGTCACGAGCGCCGCCACCGCCGTCGCGCTGATGAACTACACCGCGCCGATGGCGGCACTCCCCGCTCTCTCCGCCGCCTTTGCCACTCCGCCCGCCGCCCAGGCGTGGCTGCTCAACGGGGCGCCGCTCGGTCTCGCCGTGCTGCTGCTGGTCGCGGGCAGCCTCGCCGACGACTACGGCCGCCGCAGGCTCTTCCTCATAGGCACCCTCGGTCTGGGCGTGACCACCGCGCTCGGCGCCCTCACCACCAGCACCCTCGGCTTCACCCTCACCCGGGCGGGCCAGGGCGCCGCGAGTGCGGCGATCCTGGCCACCAGCCTCGGCCTGCTGGTCGGCGCGTATCCGGTCGGCCACGCACGGATCAAGGCGATGGGGGTGTGGGGCGCGTCCGTGAGCGCCGGGATCGCGCTCGGCCCGCTGCTCTCGAGCTCACTCGGCACCCTCGACTGGCGGCTGACGTATCTCGCCCTGGGCCTCGGTGCCCTCGTCACGGGGGTCTTCGCCCTCCGCGCGCTCACGGAGTCCCGCGCACCCCGCGCCGGCCGCCCCGACGTGGCGGGCGCCGCCGTGCTCGGCCTGGCGATGACCGCGCTCCTGACCGCACTGACGCTCGGCAGGGACGGCTGGCTGCGCGCGCCGGTCGGTCTGCTGCTGCTCGCGGCGCTCGCGCTGACCGCCGTGTTCGCCGTGGTGGAGCGCCACGCGGCGGCACCGCTGATCGATCTGTCCCTCTTCCGCAGCCGCCCCTTCCTCGCGGCTGCGGTGGGCGGCCTGTTCACCGGGCTCTCGGTGATCGGCCTGTTCAGCTATCTGCCGACCCTGCTCCAGCACGCGCTCTCGCTGTCCGCGCTCGACTCGGCCTGGCTGTTCCTGCTCTGGTCCGGTACGTCGTTCGTCGTGGCCCTGCAGTCGCGGCGGCTGACCGGCCGGGTCACGGCCCGGCACCAGCTGGCGGCAGGCTTCGCGCTCCACGCGGTGGCGGTACTGCCCATGCTGGGGACCCTGACCGGCACACCGGGCGGCGCGGAGGCATCGGTGTGGGCGCGTCTCGTCCCGGCTCTGATCGTGGCCGGCGCCGGCAGCGGCCTGATCAACGCGGCTCTGCCCCGCCTCGCGGTCGAGTCCGTGCCGCCGGAGCGGGCGGCCATGGGATCCGGCGCCAACAACACCGCGCGCTACCTCGGCTCCTCCGCCGGTGTGGCCGTGACGATCGCGGTGGCGCCGACCACGGCGGGCGCCGACGGGGCGGTGCTGCTGTCCGCCGGCATGGCACTCGTGGCCACGGCGGGCGTCCTGCTCCTGCGGCAGCGCTGAGTGTTCCCCCCGTCGCGCCCGGGCCTCGGGCCGCGTGTTCGCCCCACCGCCCTCCGGCCTTCATCAGCGCTCCGGCCCGCTCTCTCTCACCTCACCCCCGTCCCGCAGTACCGTGTGGCCATGCGCCCCGACACGCCTGCCGACCACATCACCGAAGCCGAGCGCCTGCTGCGCACCGCGGCGCAGTATCCCGAGGACCACGAACCGCTGTTCCTCCAGGCCGCGGCCCATCTGGAGCTCGCCGGAGAGCGCGCCCGTGCGAGCACTCTCTACGACGAACTGCTCGGCTCCGCCGATATCGCCATCGAGCACCCGCACCGGGTCAAAGCACTCAAAGCATCCAACCTCTGGGAGTACGGCCACGAGGCGGAGGCCCGCGCGATCATCGACGGAATCCGCACCGCCGGCCCGCTCGACGCGGCACCGTGGGAGATCGCCGCCGAGACGCTCGAGGCGCACGACGAGCTGGAGGCGGCCCACGACTTCTTCTCGACCGCTCTGACGCTGCTCCTCGCGCCGGGCGAGGAAGTCCCGTACGCCACCCAGTCGCTGCTGATCGGACGGCACCGGGTGCGCAGGCTGATGGGCGTCGCCCACGACGCGTGGGACGAGCTGGCCGACACGCTGCACACGGCCGCCGTCCCCCTCGACGAGCTGCACGACCCGAAGCGTCTGTGGTCCCTCGGATCCTCGGATCCGAGCGAGCTGCAGGCGGAGATCAACCGGCTCCGCGCCGAACTGGGCACCTACCGCAACGCGCTGTCCCGCCCGTTCCCCGTCGCGGTGCTGCACTGGCCCGAGGACGAGCTGCGCGAACTCCTCGCCGCCTACCCGGAGCTGGCCCAGGAGTACCTCTCCCACGAGGACCATCTGGCACGCCTGGAGGCGGCGTTGCGGGATCTCCATGCGGCCGGCACGCCCAACCTCGGCATCGTGACGGGCACGGTCCCCTCCTACGAGGCGTTCGCAGCCTCGGAGGCCGCGTCCCCGTCCGACCCCGACCTGCTCCCCCAGTACGCCACGACGCTGGCGGCCCGCGGCCGCGCCGTCCCCTGGCCCCCGGCGCGCAGCGCGGCGTGCTGGTGCGGTTCGGGGCGTTCGTACCGCGAGTGCCACGGGGCCGGCTGAGAAGGCCCGCCCTTCGGTGGTGAGGGGGGCCGCCCGCTCCTCTCACCTGCCGGCAGGTGAGGGGGCCGCCCGCTCCTCTCACCTGCCGGCGAACACGTCCCGCAGCTCGGTGTCCAGCTTGCCGGCGGCCTCCGCGGTGTCGGGTCGCTCCGCGGCCAGCAGCGCGTGCACCCGGGACTGCAGCACCTGGGTGAACGCGCCGTAGTACGGAGTGCGCGGCCTCTGCACGGCCTCGGTCAGCGCCGCACCGAGCAGCCGGATGTACGCGTTCCGTGCCTCGGCCCCCTGGCCCTTGCGGGTGCCCTCCCCCGTGGCTGCCGCCTTCGGCGAGTCACCGGCGGGCCGGAGCGCGGCGGCGACACGGGGCCAGCACGGCTTCGGTGCGCTGCCGTACACCGAGGCCCGGGTCGCGGCGAAGCCCGCGTCGAGCAGGCAGCGCTCGCTCTCCCGCGAGGTCAGGAAGGTGATGAGCGCGCGGGCGTTGTCGGCGCGGGGCGAGTCTGCGGTGACGGCGAGGTTCTGCCCGCCCAGCACGGCCTTCCCCGGCAGCCGGTTCACGGCGTACTCCGTCGCCTCCATCAGGCTCCCCAAGGCCCCGTAGGCGTACGGCCAGTGGCGCAGGAAGACGGCGCGGCCCTCGGCGAAGTCGGTGAGGGAGGCCGTCTCGTCCGAGGTGAGCGCGGCGGGCTGGACGCGGCCCCGGCCGACGCGGTCGAGGAGGGAGTCGAGACCCTTCTTCAGCTCCCCGGCGCTGGAGCTGTACCGTCCCTCGCTGTCGGTGAGTTGGACCCCGGCGTCGGCGAACGCCTCGACGGTGTTGACGGTGAGCCCCTCGTACTGCTTCAACTGCGTGGTCCAACCAGCCCGTTCATCGCTCCGGACCGGGTTCAGCCCGAGTGTCTTGACCGAGGAGTAGAGCTGGTCCCACGTCCAGTTGGCGGTGGGCTGCTTGTCCGCCTTGATGTCGGCCTCCGTCAGGAGGTCGGGCCGGTAGTAGAGCAGCCCTACGTCGGTGTTGAACGGCCGGGCGTAGGAGCGGTCCTTCCAGACGGTGGTGGCGTGGACCTGGCGGATGAAGTCGGCGTCGTCGTCGGCGGCGCCGGTCTCCGCGACGGGCATCGGGCTGATGAGCCCGGCCTCGGCGAATTCGGGGATCCAGGTGATGTCGAGGTTCACCACGTCGTAGCGGGCGCTGCCGGACTGGAGGGCTCCGAGGAGCTGGCTGCGCTGCTGGTCGGCGCCGCCGGGCAGCTCGACGAGCTTGGCCTGCTGGGCCTTCGACCCGGCGTGCCGGCGGTTCCATTCCTCTATGAGCTGCTGCCGCACGCTGCCGGAGCCGGTGACGTCGAGCCCGCTGGCGACGACGATGGGTCCTGCCGCCGCATCCTCCTGGCCTGACTTCCCCGTGCCTTCGGGCCCTCCCGTGCAGGCGGCGGAGACGAGTGCGAGCAGACAGCCCAGCGCCACGGCCGTCCTGGCCCGGCGGCGGCTGGTGCGACGGTCGCCGTAGGTCATTCCGCGTCCCCCGTACCGGCCTTGGCGACCTCCGCCGCCAGTTCGGCCGCGATGTCGTCCCCGGGGTCCAGGCAGCGCCCGCCGCTCGCCACGGCGAGCCGGTCGCCGAACCGGCCGGGTGTGCAGGCGCCGTCCTGCAGCGAGACCGTCACGATCCTGACGTACGGTGTCCTCCCCGCCTCCGCGACCAGCTTCCGCTGTTCGCTCTTCCCGACCTCCTCGAAGTCCTCCCCGTCGGTGACCAGCACGAGGAGCCGCGGCTGTTCCAACTCGGTGGAGCCACCGCGCAGCGTCCCGAGGGCCGCCTCCAGGCCGTCCGCAATGCGGGCATCGAAGGCGGCGGTCCTCGCGCCGGCGACGGCCTTCTGCGCTCCGGCCCTGATGTTCGGCCCGAACCCCACGAGGTCCGTGGCCGGTTTCCCCTCATCGACAGCGGTCATCCGCACCCCGTACGAGTCCTTGGCCCCCAGGGAGCTCATCGAGCGGGCCACCAGTTCCTTGGCGCCGCCGGTGCCGTCCCAGACCCGTTTGTCCGCCATCGAGGTCGAGTTGTCGAGGAGGTAGAGCACCTGGCCGGGTCCGAGCGCCTCCCGGTAGCTGCTCAGGGTGTCACTCAGCGACGCCGACGCGTCGGCGTCCGGGCCGGTCGCCGGGATCCGTTCGCGCACGGCTGTCGTGTTGTCCTCGGACCGCAGTACGGAGTCGTCGTCGGGCGGGGCGGGGTCGCCCTTCCCGACGCCGCGGAAACCGTCGTCGGTGAAGATCTTCTGCGCGACCCGTTCCGTGGCCAGCCAGTCGTAGAAGTCCTCGACGGCCGCCTTGCGGGCTGCGGTGTCACGGTCGGCCCCGGCCCAGGTGACCCTGACGAAGGGCAGGTCAAGCATCGGCACGTCGGAGGGGTAGTGGGCAACCCGGTGCGCCAGTGCCTCCGTCGCGCAGGCGGGGCGGCCCTCCTCACCCGCCGAGAGGTTGAACTGCGCCAGGGTCTGCTCCGGCACGAGCACCGCCGCCCGGTCCTCCACGTCGTTGTGCGTACCGTCGGCCAATGCGCACATCAGTTCCCGCGCGGTGGAGGGCATGGGCCGCAGTACCTGCGCCATGCGATGTTCGACCGCGGACGCGTGTCCGTCACCGGGGGTGGCGTAGAGCGCGTCGGTCGCCAGGAGGGCGCCTTCGGTGCTCTCGGGGTCGGGGCGCAGGATCTCGACCTCCTGGGCAGCCTCGAGCCCGACGATGATCGAGCCGAGCGGATCGTCGGTCTGCAGGCTCTGCGCCAGGGCCATGGTGTCCGGCACGCCGAGGACCATCGGTGTGTAGGCGACGGAGCCCAGCCGGTCGAGGTCCACGACGCTCTTCCCCGCGCCCGCGGACGGCTCGTCGGCCCCCGCCGCGGCGGAGGCGGAGCCGCCGCTCGACCCCTCGGCCGTCGCACGCTGCCACGCGCTGCCCGCGGCCGGGATCCAGATGTCGGGCTGCGCGCCGACGTCCCGCTGGGGCCGCAGACAGTCGCCGGAGGCCGGGCAGGCGGCGGGCGGTTCCTGCCAGAGCGAGGAGGACCGGAAGGCCGACACCGCGTCGGTGGCCTTGGCGTCGTACACATTGATGCCGACGGCCCGGCAGCCGTCACCGTCCAGCTTGGGATAGGCGTCGGCGGCCTTCTGCACGGTGGCCCGCAGATCGGGGTCGGTGAGCACGCGCAGCTCCAGGGGCGAATCGCAGTCGCCGCCGTTGGACCCGCCCACGAGGTACCACGTCCCGGCCCCGGCCAGAGCGAGGACTCCCGCCAGGACGAGCGCGGTCGTACGCGTCATGCGGCGGACCAGGACGGGTGGCAGGCGGCGCGGGAAGGCCGGGACCGGCAGCCGCGACCACCATCTGCCGGCGGCCTTCCGCGAGCCGGCCTCAGCAGGCGGCGGGGACTGGGGCTCCGGGTCCGCCGCGAGCGCGAGCACCACGTCGTCGCCGTGCCGCCGCTCGTCCGGGACCCACGGGTGACCGTCTACGGCCTTGTACGACGCCATCGCCCGGCGTATCCCGGTGACGATCCGGGTGAAGGTGACCGGCTCCCCCTCACCCGTGGTCAGCAGCCGGTGCAGGGCAGCCGTGAACTCCGTACCGGTGCCGGGATCTCCGGGCGGGATCTCCACGCCCGGCTCCGCCGCGGTGAGCAGCGCGAAGTTCTGTCCGGCGGCGGGGCTGAAGGCCCAGAGTGCGTTGCCTGCGAAGCAGCAGTCGAGGATGACGACGACCCAGTCGGCGCGGGCGTAGCGCAGTTCGGACATGATGTCGCCGCGCCAGGACAGGGTGTCCACGAAGGGGTGCTGCCGGTCCCTGGTCACCCGTGAGTCGGTGAACATCAGATTGAGGTCGCTGCCGTCCGGGCGCACGATGCCGTGCCCGGCGAAGTAGACCACCAGCAGCCCGGTGACCTCCTCCCGAGCCGCCTTCAGCGCGGCACTCACCCGGATCGGGTCCACGGTGGCCGCCGGACCGCCGTCCGTGGGGACCTCGACGAGATCCTCCGTGCTCAGCATCCCGGTGCGCTCGGCGGTCAGGGCCTCGCGCATCAGGCGGAGGTTCGTGGCGACGGCCGGGAGGTCGTTCCGGGCGCCCCTGTAGTGCTCCACCCCGATGAGCACGGCTCTGTGCCGCTTGGCTCTGTTCGCCTCGCCGCGCGCGTCGTACGGCGGCACGGCCGCTAGTCCTCTCCGGGCTCGTCGCCGCCGCGCGTTCGGGTGCGCCCGCCGGACCCGGGCCCGGCATCCGGGTCCCCGTCACGGTCGGTGTCACGGCTCAGGTCGGAGCCCGGCCCCTGCGGCGGCCCGTCGAGGGTGACGCGCGGCGTCTCCTCGGGGTCCGCGAACCGGCGCCGGTTGCGCAGCCAGGTCTCCACGGACCGCCACGCGTTCTCGGAGACGGAGCGCGCCACCTCGACGGAGACGACGAGGATGATGTCCTGGATCAGCTCCCCGCTCATCGCCTCGGTCTGTGTGAGCGAGTCCGCGTGCGCCAGGCCGAGTTCGCCGCGTTCGAGCGCGTCCTCGAGGGCGGGCGCGTTCTTCAGCCAGGTGCGGAGGGCTTCGAGGTCGTCGCGCCGGGTGTGCGTCCCGCTGACGGCGATCCGTAACTCGACCTTCCCCTGCCCCGGCTCCCGCGCGCCCGTGTCCGCCCCGTCCGCCATGCGTGCCCCCATCGGCCCCATCGCCCTCGCCCCGCAAGGGACTGGTCACTGAACACTCAAGTATTTCATGGGCGTTGACACAGGGCACCCCTTTGTTCCACTTCACCTGGAGGCCTTTGCGCGCCCGTCGATGAGTTCTGCGCCTGCCCGCGGTCATATGACTGACGGACTCACGATCACCTCGTGGTGCCCACCACGACGGACCTCACGGACGGGACGCGACGACATGACCGAAGCAGTGAAGGGCCCCGCGAGCTACTTTCCCTCGATCGAGAAGAAGCACGGCCGCCCGATCGCGGAGTGGAAGGACCTCATCCGCTCCTCGCCCCTGACCGGACACATGGAGATCGTCTCCTGGCTGAAGACCGAGCACGGCTTGGGCCACGGCCACGCCAACGCCCTGGTCGCGCACACGCTCGCCGAGGACAAAGGGGCCAAGTAGGTCCCGTCTCAGGGGCCTTCCTCGGGGATCGCCTGCTCCGACCAGACGGTCTTGCCCTCGGCGGCGTACCGGGTGCCCCACAACGATGCCAGCTGAGAAATGATGAAGAGGCCCCGACCGCCCTCGTCGACCGCTCCGGCGTACTTCATGTACGGGGCGGTGGTGCTGCCGTCCCGGATCTCGCAGGTCAGTCCCCGGTCCAGGATGAGGCGCAGCTCCACGGGCGGGCTGCCGTAGCGCACCGCGTTGGTCACCAGCTCGCTGACGATCAGCTCGGTCGCGTCACCCGTGTCGCCCTCGAGGTGCCAGTCCGCCAGCCTCTTGGACGTGAGGCGGCGCGCGGTCGCCGGGGCCGTCTTGTCGTAGGGGAGCTCCCATGCGGCGTACCGGTCCTCGGGCATGGCGTGTGTCCGGGCCAGCAGCAGGGCGGCGCCCTGGAGGTCGGGGCTGTCCGGCAGGGTGTGGGCGATCGCGTCGCACAGGTCCCGCATCGGCCGGTTCGTCGGCGTGAGCGCCTGGCGCAGCGCGCCCGAGGTCGGCTGTGCGTGACCCCGCAGCGCGTTGCTGTGGAGCGCTACGAGGCTGCCCTCCCGGAGGGAGAGGGAGACGGCGGCGACGGGGGCCCGGTCCGCGGTGCCCAGCGGCGGCCCCACGGGCAGGCCGACCACGAAGGCGGCGCCGTCCGGTTCGACGACGAGGGGCGCGGGATGCCCCGCCGAGGCGACGGTGCACTTCTCGGTGAACGGGTCGTACACCGCGTACGCGCAGGTCGCGGCCAGTGGCTCCTGGTGCAGCGGATCGTTCTTCGGCAGCTGGGCGCGTTCCTCCGCCAGCCGTGCCGCCGTGTCGTAGAGGCGCGCCAGCAGTTCGTCGGGCTCCAGGTCCAGCGCGGCGAGCGCGTGGACGACGGTACGCAACTGCCCCATGGTGGTGGCCGCGTGGATGCCGCGCTCCGACACTTCCCCGATGACGAGGGCGGTACGGGCCCCGGACAGGGCGATCGTGTCGAACCAGTGGCCGCCGTCCCCGCCGGGCAGCACCAGGTGGTCCGTCTCGACTGCGGGCTGGGGCGCGGTGGGCTGCGGCAGCAGCCGGCGCTGGAGAGCGCTGGCGATGGTGTATTCGTGCACGTAGCGGCGGGCGTTGTCGATTCCGAGGGCGACCCGGGACGCCATCGCGGCCACCACGGGAACGTCCTGCTCGTTGAACGGCTCGGAGTCCCCGCACCTGTAGAGGCTCACCAGCCCGAGGACCGCCCCGTGCACCGTCAGCGGCGCCACCAGCAGCGTGTGCGCACCGACGTTCCGGATGGAGCCCACCCGCGCGGCGTCGGCGTCCACCCACGGGGCGTCCCCCAGCGGCATGACACGGACCTTCAGGTCGGAAAGGGCCCGCTGGTAGGGGGTCCCGGGGACCACCGCCCGTATGTCCCCGACCGGGTGGGCGGCTTGGTTCCTGCCTCCGTAGGCGGCACGCCGCAACGGTACGTCCAGACTGAGCGGCCCGGGCTCGGACATCTCGCCGCGCAGGACCGCGTCGACGACCTCGACGACGCCGACGTCCGCGTAACCGGGAACCAGCGCGTCCACGAAGTCACGGCAGGTGGCGTCGACGTCGAGCGTCCGGCCCACCCTGTCGCGGACCGCGTCGAGCGCCGTGTCCCGGCCCAGGCGTCTGACCTGCTCGCTGACATCGACCACGGAGACGGCGACTCCCAGCACCGTGCCTTCGTCGCCGGGCCGCGCCCCGTTCCCCTGCTGGAGCCGGAACGCCGTCACTGCCAGGGTGCGCCGTCCGCCGGGCACGTCGCCGGGGCGTGCCCGGAACGGCCGCTCGACGCCGGGCACGCCGGTGCGCAGGACCTCCCGTACGAAGGTCTCCACGCGCTCCGGCTCCTCGAAGGCGCACACGTCTCGGAACGGCCGTCCGCGCAGCCTCTCGGTCTCGTCCGTGCCGGGGTCCGCGGAGGGGTCGCTGATCCGCAGGAGGCGCAGCTCCGGATCGAGCACGTGGACGCGTACCCGTGCCTGCGTGAACATCACGTCCAGCAGGGCCGCCCCGACGGCGTCGTCGTCCTGGCCGGGCCCGGAGCTCCCGTCGGTCGCCCAGACGGCCCACCCCGACCCCGCGAGGGGCTCCAGCCGCAGCCCCGCGGGAGCCTCGCCGCCTCCGCCCGCCCGTCGGGTGTCACCGGCGAGTACGTCCATCACACGCAGGCCCAGAGCGTCGGCGGTGGCCGGCCCGAAACGCCGCTCGGCCGCCCGGCTCCACCCGGTGACCACTCCTGCGCCGTCCACGACCATCAAGGGCGCATCAGCCATGAGCGCGACTCCTTCGCCCCCTCACGGGGCCCGGGACCGAGCCTCCGCACACGTCGACACGTACGCAACCAGCATCGGTCCCAGGTCCGCCGCCCGCGACCGGAGCGGGTGCGGTTCCGGAAGCCGGCCCCTCTGTCGGAGGGGGCCCATAGCCTGCGCCCATGAACGACACGGACGCATACGACCGCGCCTTCCCCGCCGCCCTGGCCGAGGTGGCGGAGGTGGACTTCCACTACGGCCACGACCACACCGGCGAGGCCAGGGACGAAGGGGACTACCGCATCGACTTCGAGCCCGACACCCGCTTCGAATCCGCCGAGTGGACCACCGACCACTTCCGGCGCTGGACGGGGAACCCGGACGTCGACGGCAACGCCTACCTCGTCTTCGGCCAGGACGGCGCGGGCGGCCAGGCCATGATCTGGCGGGCCCGGCCCGGCAAGCCCCTCGCCGACCAGCCGGTCGTGTTCCTGGGCTCGGAGGGCGAGGGCGGCGTGGTGGCGGGCAGCCTCTCCGACTTCCTGTGGGTCCTGGCCGACGGCTACGGCCCGATGGAGGCGGCCCTGGCCGATGAGTTCGAGTCCGAACCCGACGAGCAGCTGACCCGCGTCGCCGAACGCCACGCGACGACCCCGCGCCGGACGACGGAGGAGATCGTCACCGAGGCCCGGGCGGAGTTCCCCACGTTCAAGGAGGACATCCACGCGCTGTGCCGGTGACAAGCCCGGCATCCCGCACGTGCCCGGCCGCTCCTGTCGCCGGGCTCAGTCCCCTATCTCGATGTCCAGGAGGTTGACCTTCGCCGGCCGGCTGCTGTTGACGACGGTGACGAGGATCGGGCTCTTGCCGGGCACGCCCTTGGCCTTCTCCACGAGTTCGCGCAGGTCGTCGAGAGTGATCTCTTTGCCGGTCTTGGGCTTCAAGTGGACGCTCACAGGTGCCATCGAACCATCATTTCCCTAGATGACTTCCCGGTCACCAGTGCCCAACCGGGGTGCCGCATATACCCCTTGGCCCGTACCGGGTTCATCGGAGCGGGCCCGTGCCCGTACACCCTGTTCGACGCCCGGTTCCGACGGGGGTGCGGACGTCCCGCCCGTACCCCGCAGGAAGCCGACCGAGAAGACACCGGCCCCGGCCATGACCACGGCAGCGCCGACCGCCGCGATGCCCAGCCCGTGGGTGAACGCGTCACGCGCGGCGGACAGCACGGCGTCCGCGGTCGCGGCCGGCAGCCCGTCCGCGACCGCTGCCGCGCCGCCGAGGGTTTCGCGTACCGCGTCGGCGTCGGGCATCCCGGCGGGCAGGGCGTCCGCCATGTCCCGGCTGTAGACCGCGGCGCCGATGGATCCGAGGATCGCCATGCCCAGGGCTCCGCCCAGCTCCTGCCCCGACTCCAGCACGGCCGCCGCCGATCCGGCGCGCTCCGGCGGGGCCGCGCCCAGCGCGAGTTCGTTGGCGAGGGTCATGGCGGCGACCAGTCCGCCCGCGTAGACGGCCCCGCCTGCGAGGGCGTACCACAGGGGCGAATCGGTACGCAGCTGCGCCAGCCAGAGGAATCCGCAGGCGGCGACGAGGAAGCCGCCCCCCATCACGTACGCACGGTCGACGCGCTGGGCGAGCGCGGCGCCGGTCGGTGCCATGAGGGCGACGCCCGCGGCCGGCACGAGGCTCCACAGCGCGGCGGTGAGGGGGCTCTGGCCGAGCACGGACTGGAGGTACTGGGTGAAGAAGACGGCCATGCCCACCGTGGCGAACATCGCGAGCAGATTGGCGAGCACCGGGCCGCCGAAGGCACGCTTGCCGAGCAGCCCGAGGTCGATCATCGGGTGGGCGAGGCGCCTCTGACGGCGTACGAAGACGACACCGAGCACCAGCCCCGCGGCGATGCAGAGCGCGGGCAGCGGTTCGTAGCCGTGCCGGGCCCATTCCTTGACGCCGTAGATGACCGCGAGCAGCGCGCCGAGCGAGAGCAGAGCGCTGAGCAGGTCGAAGCGGCCACGAACGGCGGTCGCGGTCTCCGGCACCAGGAAGGGCACCAGCACGAGCAGCAGCACCATGGCGGGCAGGTTGATGAGGAACACCGAGCCCCACCAGAAGTGTTCGAGCAGCAGCCCGCTGACGACGGGCCCCAGCGAGATGCCGGTGGTCATGACGCCCGTCCAGATGGTCACCGCCTTCCCGCGCTGCTTCGCGTCGTGGAAGAGGTTGCGGATCAGGGCGAGGGTCGAGGGCATCAGGGCCGCACCACCGAGCCCGAGCAGCGCGCGTACGGCGATGAGGACTTCGGCGGAGTGCGCGTACGCGGCCGCCACCGAGGCCGCACCGAAGACGGCGGCTCCCGCCAGGACGAGCGTGCGCCGCCCGATCCGGTCGCCGAGGGCGCCCATGACGATGAGCAGGCCGGCGAGCACGAAACCGTACATGTCCAGGATCCACAACTGCTGTGTGGCGCTCGGCTCCAGGTCCTGGCTGATGAACGGGATCGCGAAGTAGAGGATGGACACATCCATCGAGACGAGGAGCAGCGGCAGCATCAGGACGCCGAGGGCGGTCCATTCCTTGCGGCCCGCGCGGGGACCGGGTGTGTTCTCCATACGCAGTACGGAAGCGGGCCGTCACGTACACCGCAAACAGCCGCCTAGTGCACCGGGCAGAACCCGCAGGTGACGAGGGCAGGACGTCCCCAGGTGCACTAGTACGGTGGCGTCATGACGACCGAACCGCCCTACCTCCGCATCGCCGGGGAGATCCGCCGCCGCATCACCTCGGGCGAGCTCGGCCCCGGCGATCCCGTCCCCTCCACCCGCCGGATCACGCAGGAATGGGGCGTCGCGATGGCCACCGCGACGAAGGCGCTCGCCGCGCTGAACCAGGAAGGACTGGTGCGGGCGGTTCCCGGCATCGGCACGGTGGTGGCGGAGAACGGCCGGGAACGCGCCACGGCCCCCGGCCGGCAGCTCAGCCGCGAGCGCATCATCCGTACGGCGATCGCGCTCGTGGACGAGGAGGGCCTCGCCGCGCTCTCGATGCGGCGCATGGCGACGGAGTTCGGCACGTCGACCATGGCGCTCTACCGCCATGTCCCGAGCAAGGGCGAGCTCGTCCGGCTGATGTCGGAAGCGGTGTTCGGCAGCGGCCCGCCCGGCCCCCGCCCGACGGGCTGGCGCCCACAGCTGGAACGGGAGGCGCGCTGGCTGTGGAAGCAGTACGAGCAACACCCCTGGCTGGCAAGGGCGATGGCCAACCTCACCCGCCCGATGGCCTCCCCGAACGCCATGCACTACCTGGAGCGGGTCCTGAGCGCCCTGACCGGCCTCGGCCTCACCCCGAAGCAGATGCTGCACATCCACCTCACGGTGCTCGGATACGCCCAGGGCGTCGCGATGGCCGTCGAGCTGGAGTCCCAGGCACGCCAGGACAGCGGCATGTCGGCGACCGAGTGGATGACGTCGATGGAGCCACGCATGGACGCGATCCAGACGACCGCGGCCTACCCGGTGCTGTCCGCGCTCTCCGTCGAGGACGGCTTCGAACTGCAGCTGGGCACCCTCTTCGAGTTCGGGCTGGGGCGGGTGCTGGACGGGGTGGAGGTGCTGGTGGAGGGGGTGGACCGGACATGAGGCTCGAAGTGCCGATCCCGCTTCATCCGTCGGCCGCATCCGCCCGATCGTCCGAGCTGCCGGTCGCACGGCACCCGCAACGCCAAGGGGCACCTGGCGCCGGCCCGTTCTCGCGATCTCCGCGGCCACCCGCCGACGACCCACGAGGGAAACCTGAAGCGGTTTCGGACAGTCGACCCGACCAGGAGAGGCTTCGCGATCGTCGGACGCGGAGCGAGCGGACCGTAGGAGACTGGTGGTGATGAGCCAGATCAGACCTTCGTCCCCAGGTGTTTCCGCCCGGATGAGCCGCCAGGCACGCCGCGACACCAAGCCCGAGGTCGCGGTACGGAAACTGTTGCACGCGGCGGGCTATCGCTTCCGGGTGAACGCGCGAGTGCCGGACATGCCCCGGCGCACGATCGACATCGCCTTCACCCGGGCCAAGGTCGCCGTGATGATCGACGGCTGCTTCTGGCACGGCTGTCCCGTGCACGCCACGCAACCGAAGTCGAACACTGAGTGGTGGCGGGAGAAGCTGGATCGGAACAGGGCCAGAGATGCCGAAACGACCGACCACCTGAGGGCTGCGGGGTGGGCAGTTCTTCGATTCTGGGAACATCAGTCCCCAGCTCAGGTTGCCGAGGTGGTGGCGAAGGCGGTCGAGCACGAGAGAACGGCTCGACGGGAGCTTGGACAAGCCTGAATCTCAGGCAGGGGTGGTTCGAGCGCCGGTACGATGCCACGCATGCGCAGCCCTTCGTGGACATGGGATGAACTACTACTGATCTGTTCACGCCTAGTTGAGAACAATTGGCATCAACTTCGAACCTACCAACCGGCTACGACGGAGCTGGCCGACCTACTGCGCTCACTACCTCTCCACGACAGCACAGTGCGCGCGCTACCCGAGTTTCGTTCTGCGGCGAGTATCAGCCGCAAGAGCGCGGACTTGATCACCAATCGTCCCGGATACGCCCGCCAGGCAACTCGAGGGGGGCGCCTCACCTCGCTCATCGCAGAGGCATTCACCACGCGAGAGGGGGAGATGATGATGGCGGCTCGCGCCATCGAAGGCGGCATCGGTTCGGGGGAGCTGGTCACGATCCCGCCGCAACCGGACGAGGTTGACCCCGATGGCTACTCGGCGCAGGAAGGGCGACTCCTCGCACGATGGGCAATTTTTCGCGAGCGGAATCCGGCGCTCCGAAATCGGAAGGTCGCAGAGGCGAAGCACCTGGGTAAGCGGATTCAGTGCGAGGTCTGCCAATTTCACTTTGCGGACAAATATGGCCCGATCGGCCAGGACTACATCGAGGTGCACCATCTGCAACCTCTGTACATCTCGGGCCCGCGGGAGACGCACCTACGCGATCTCGCCTTCGTGTGCGCCAACTGTCATCGCATGTGCCACAGAAGCTACCTCGGGTCCCCTTGGCGAACCCTCGATTCCTTGCGAGCAATGATCCAGACGACTACCTGATCGTCACCTGGACGTCAATCTCGTTGTAGCCAGCTTGAGCTGACTGCAAGGCACCTGGTGCCACGAAGATCGATGATGTGTATTCTCTGTGAAGACGCCGCATCCCCCTTCGGTATGACGCCACCTCCTGAGCGCAGCGTTGAGAGGCACAGCCATGGCCAAAAAGTATGCGTACGAGCTACCGAAACACCGTGTCGAACACGGGATTTCGATCCCCATTGACGAGCTGAAGATCGACGACAAGGCCCAACGGACCCTGAACGAGGCCAGAGCTCGGAGCATGGCCAACAACCTGGTCCCTGAAGCACTTGGCACCATTGTTGTATCGCAGCGCGCGAATGGAGATCGGTACATCGTTGACGGCATGCACCGCTGGCATGCGTCCAAACTGACCGACATACCTGAGTTGATCGCAGAAGTTCACCACGGCCTCGACCAGCAGGAAGAAGCGGTCCTGTTTCTGATCAAGAACAGGGAGTCGAGCAAGCCGACCCCCCTGGATGAGTACAAAATCGGACTCACCGCAGGGCTGCCGCTCTTCGTTGACACCGAAGCTGCCTTGCAGCGACGTAATCTGACAATGGGCTCAACCGGCACGAACACCGTCGGGGCAGTTGCCGGCGTACTTCGAATCACCGATGTGTACGGCCCCGACACTCTGGAGCGCACTCTCAAGGTAGCTGAGGATGCCTGGGGACGAACGAAGGAAACGTGGGACGGCATGCTGCTCGGCGGCATCGGAATGTTTCTCGGGCGCCACGGTGATGAAGTCGATGACAGCGCGCTCGCCACGAAGATCGGCAAGAAGGACCCTGCCTTCCGCTGGCGAGCCAACATCACAGCTCTCGCGTCTGCCGGAGGCACCCGCCACAGTGGCACGGGATCTCGAATCAGTACGTGCTACACGCTCATGGTGACTGAGTGGAATCGGGGAAAACGGGCGGAGAACCGCATCAACACCTGACTTCAGGTGCCACGACGATCCGCAGGGCCGGCCCTGCGGATCGTCCCCCTCCCAGCAACAGCCGTTGGCGTTCTATCGAGGAGCAGCAGCCACCTCGGCGGCAGGCGACGAGGAACCGGGCTCACCGCACCGCACCGCACCGCACCGCACCGCACCGCACCGCACCTAAGCGTGCCCATAGGGGGCTGATTAGAGCCACACCGTCGTACGACGCGCCGTAGTAATAATTTCCACATAAGTACGGCAGCCTCAGGGCCCATCGCAACCTCAGCTCGCACCCCAGGGTGCGAGCTGAGGTGCGTTCATCGTCCCGAAGTCGCTTTACCTCGGCAGTCGCCAAGCTCTCTGGGCGGGATCGCGGCGATCGTGAGGGCGCACCGAGTGGTCGAGCTCAGACCCCTTTGTCACTCCGCCTTCCGCGAGGGCGCCTCCAAAGGTCCCGCCAGGCGTGGCGCGGTAAACATGACCCACCTTGCGCAGCTCCGCCATCCAACCGGCTCAACACCGCGGCAACAATCCTCACCGCCGGACTGGGCTCGCCCCCTACGATCTGCCGTTTGGTCCTTGATGTCCTCGAACCCAACTAGCCTCCACCGACGCACGATCAATACGTCGTGAAACTGACCTAACGTCAGGACATGGCGGTATGGTCATCCCCAGATGGAGTAACCGCCGTCTCGAACGGCATCAACGAAGGTGCACGCATGAGTAGTTCAGCAACTCAGTTCAAGCGCTCAACCACCACTCAAGCCGCCGGCTGGTTTCTTGACCTACACTCATCGGGTCGACTGGACCTGGACCCTCCGTATCAACGTCGCAGTGTCTGGAATTTGGCGTACAAGCAGTTCTTCATCGATTCCCTCATCAGAAACTACCCGGCACCTACGATATTTCTTCAAGTAGACGTTGCGGTGGACCGACCGATGACCTACCGCGTAATTGATGGAAAGCAACGCCTCACAGCTCTGCTTGAATTCCAAAGGGATGAATTCACCACCCCAGAGGATCTGAACGACCTCGACTTGGGCAATAAATACTACTCCGAGCTGCCGGAGGAAGTGCGAGTCTCCATCCTGGAATACGTTTTTACAGTCGAAAATATTAAAGGTGCATCGATCGGCGAACTAAACGATTCTTTCGACCGATTGAACCGCAATGTGGCTCGACTGAATAAACAAGAACTTCGTCACGCGAAGTTCGACGGCGCCTTTATCCGAAAGGTTGAGCAGCTCGCCGAGCATCCCTTCTGGGCAGAAATCGGACTAGTTACACCCGCTCGCATCCGTAGAATGCAGGATGTGGAATACGTCTCCGAGATGTATATCGTTTCCATGGATGGGATTCAGGAAGGCAAGGACTACCTGGATACCTACTACGCCGAAAACGACCGCGAGATCGTTAACGAATCAAGCGCCGACGGGAAATTCCTCGCAGTTCAAGATTATCTAAGAGATGTAAATCAGATAGCGTCGCTGCGAGCTAACCGGTTCTCCAATGTAGCCGACTTCTACTCCCTGTGGGCCGCCATAGATGAAATGCTCGAAAATGGTCAAACCCCCACGCCTGAGATAGCGGCGGAACGGCTGGAGAGTTTCGCTATCGAGCTTGATCAGCAGACCACGCGACGGTCGGTAGAATATCGAATTGCTGCGGTGCAGGGGTCAAATAAGAAATCAAACAGAGAGCTTCGTGCCGCACTGCTTCGCGATGTACTGGTAGGTCGATAGGATGCGGGCCATCGTCTCCGCTTCATTCAGAGGAATGTACAGCGAGATCAAACAATCGCTCGACATAGGATGCGAGTGGCTGCACGCTCGCCTCAAGTCGGAGCTCCACGATGCCCGCCCAGTGGCACTTCAAGTTCGAACCAAGTCCGTCGACTCCGTGTTCGCAAAACTACAGAAGGGTGATTACGCCAGCATCTGGGAGATGGAAGACCTGATTGCTGCGCGCGCGGTCTTTCTACATCCTTCAGATGTTTCGTCGGCCATCGAGGCTATTGAGAAGAAGTTCCCCACGGTCGAGGCAAAAAACGTGGAGGCCGGCAAACCGAACGATTTTCGATACCAGCAACCTCATCTAATTGTCGGCTTCCCTCCGGATTATCTTGACAGGCATCCAGAACTCGCAAATATCAAAATTGAACTCCAGTTCACAACCTACATTCAGCATGCTCTTCAGGAGTCCACTCATGATGTGATATACAAGGGTGAGCGCTTTTCCTGGAGAGAGGCACGACTGGATAGTCGACTGCGCGGCTTGCTCGAAATTGTTGATGATGTTCTCGCTAACATATCGAACGTAGCACAGGTCGACGAAGATCCCCCATACGCCCTGTTCGACAAGAGAAATGGCATTATCGATGCCGCGAAGACTCTGTGGGAACCCTCGCAGCTTCCTGTGGACCTGCGCAGGTTCGCGATCACGGTTGAAGGCCTCATTTCCGCTTCAGGAACATCTGTTGAACAATTGCTCGAAATGGCCAAGGTCCACACTGACCTTGTTGGAGCGCTTTCCCTCACTCCTGTCGACAAGATACTTGGAATTCTCTTTCGGGAACGCTTTGATGAGCTGCAACGCGGCACCAAAGGCAGGAAGCTTCTAATTTCTCCTGAGCTTGAGGATGCAGTGCCAGTAGCTGCGAAATGGCCCAAGGAGAAGCGGGTAATCGTTTCGTGATCATCTTTTCAGCGGAGTGAGCGAAGGCATTTCGCCGATTCGTTTCTGACCTGGAGGCGTTTCTCCATTCAGAGATTCCACTGATCGAGTCGCGCTTCATTGCGGTCTGCCGGAGGCGGCCAGCCTTACGAGCGCATGATCTATTGCGCCAAGTCCCAGTCCTGCATCGCTCTGCGATATCAGATGAGGGTGCAGATTATGCCGCGTACCGGAGGCTTCGTCGCCACACTTTCGAATAGCTCCCGCAGCCCGTCCGCATCAAACGCGCAACTATGTCCGTGATCGCCAGTCAAGCGACATCGTCTAGCCCTTCGTGGTGCAACTCGGCTCCAGTCCCACAGAGTTGCGCACTGGCCATCCGAGACCGACCCTTCGCAGGGTGCCGCGAGCCGCTGCTGCCCCAGCGATCTTCCAGACGCGCGAGCCGGCAGCCCGCCCGGCAAACGCAGACCATGCACGCGGAGAGACAGTCAGTACGTGCCCCTGCGTGTCCTTCGAGTCCCGGACCAGCACGGCTTCCGAGCAAACAGCGATCTCCACAGAGTTGTCGCCGGAGCTGCCGCTGTAGCTGCTCTTGAACCATGCAGGTTCTGTGGTGCTCATAGTGCTCCTCGCATCTGCTCCAGCAGGCCCCCGTGGCTTCGCGGCCGAGGGCCTGCGAGCGCAGCTTGCCATAGCGCTCACGTCCTTCGGTGACGTGATGAGAATGCTCGACTGTTGACCCTCCGAGTAGCCGACCCGCTCGTGCTGCTGAGTCTCGGCGAGGTACATCAGGCCATCGATACCCGCATGGTCGTACTGGCACAGTGGCATCACCTGGACCTCGACATTCCGCCGCCGTCTCTGATCCAGAAGGTGGTCCAGCAGCTGGCGAGTGACGTCAGGGCCGCCCATGCGACGCTCCAGCAGAGCCTGCTCAATGATGAAGCTGAACGCGGTGTTCGGCTTCTTGGTGAGGAGCTGCTGCCGCTCCAAGCGTGCGATGACCTGGTGCTCAATCTGCTCGCCGGACAAGGGTGGCAGCCGCCGCTCAAAGATGGCACGAATGTACCCCTCTGGCTGCAACAGCCCTGGGATCGCCCGGCACTCGTATGCATACAGCGAAATCGCGTCCTCCTCAATGGCCACGCACTGCAGGAACCACGACGCTAATCCCACCTTCCGCGTCAGACTCCTTGCCGCCGCCAGCACCCGTGCCGCAGTCGTCCCCAGCACCTCCTCCGAGCGCTCCAGCAGGTCCCTTGGCGGGAACCGCTTGCCCTGCTCTATCTTGGCGATGCGCGCCGCCGAGTACTGGACTTGAGGCGCGAACTGCTCCTGCGTCAGACGTGCCTCGTCACGCAGCGCCTTGAGTACCGCCCGGAACGTCTAGAGGCTGTCCGACCACTCCGGCTCACTCCAGTGCACCCCGCCGCCGTTGTCCGAAGTCATGCGCGGCCCCCTCTCCCCTACACCCACCCGTACCTTGCGCCGTCCGCGCTGCGCCACGCCTGACCACGCAAGGGTTACGCACAGCAACCATGCCAGCCCCTCACGCCCATCCCCCCTCCGGCTCCGGCCTGTTCTAGCAGCGCTTCTCCTCCACCCGACGCGGGGCACGTCTCGCGCGCCTGCTCGCCGCACTCCAACTCGTCGAGTGGGGGCTCCCTCACGGCACGGATGGCCACGACGCGGTCACGCATGTCGTCGCCGAGCTGGCTGCGAATGCCGTCCTGCACGGCCGCGTTCCCGGCCGAGACTTCGCTTTGCTACTCACGTACGACGACGACCAGGGCGTTATCCATATCGAGCTGTCCGATACCCACTCAGCCCAACCCACTCATCTCACCCCGGCCCCCGATGTGGACCACGGCCGTGGGCTGCTCATCGTCGACGCCCTCGCCACCCGCTGGGGTGTCCGCAGCCGCATCGGCCCGGGCAAGACGGTCTGGGCGGAGTTCGCAATGCCGGGGCGTCCCGAAACGCCTGGGCGTGGCCGTGACGTCGGCGAGTCGAACCGGTTGCTGGCGCAGTGCACGGACCCGTGCTGAGACCGGCACGGTGCGGGACTGTCGGCCCGGCGCCCACCGTGGCCGGAGCGCCGAGGCGGGAGACGGTCGGCAGCCCGGCCTTGTGCGGTTCGTCAGGGTGTCCGCTCCTGGCCGCCGCTGGGTGCGTGGCACAGGTCCACCCCGAGTCGTCTTCTCCGTGAAACCGTTGTCATCCCGCCCCGGGGCCGGGGCGAGGTCGGGGCCCGTGCGGTGGTGGCTCGTCCGGGGGCCGGGGGAGGAAGTTGATGCTGTCGTCCATCTGTTCCGTACGGGACCAGGTCCGGTAGTCCGCCGGAGGGATGTCCGCGTTCGGCCAATGCGGGTCGGCGGGCGCGTAGTCCTCCTCGGACAGACCCGCGACTTGCAGCAGGTCCAGGAGCATGCGCTGTGTCAGGGGTTCGTCCAGGTACTCGGCGGCGTCCTCGGCCCCCCAGCGGACCACTGTCTCGGCTGCCCGGGCAAGGCCCTCCACGCTGGCTGCGGGAAACGCCAGAGCGAGGGAGACCTTCACGATCTCGACGGCGTCTTCTCCTCGCATGGTCTACCGCCTCCTTTCACAGACGATGCACAGTCCGACAAGGGCGCTGAAGAGCAATCCCATTTTGCTCGTGTTCTGGGCCTGGCGCAGACCTCGCGCCGATCGAGATGGGCGTACTGCGGAGTGGACATGATGTCCCGGACGTAGACCTCCCAGTGGTCCTGCGCCCGCTTCCAGTCGTTGCGGTGGGCGACGCGAACCCAGGCATCGACGAACTCCTGCCGGGCGTGGTTGCCGTGGAAGTAGGGCCTCAAGTCGTCGATCAGGCCGGGAGGCCTCAGCCGTTGTCCCCATGTGCGCTGCCGGAAGAGCGAGTTGGCGGAGATCGACTTCACGCTGCCGATGCGCGTTGTGATCACATGCCCGGCGAAACCACCGATGATGGCCGGGACCAGGAGCCAGCCGAGAAGAGACAGCGCCCAGAGAAGGGTGTGCTTGGGCGCCTCGATGAGCGTGAAGACCTCGTACACGCCTCTGGGGCTGCCGGCCCGTGCGGCGAAGACGTACAGCACCAGCAGGCAGAGGGCGATGGGCACGCCCCAGTCCAACACCCACTGTGTGACGCCCTTCAGCGCCTTCCGCGATCTCCAGGCGCGGCGCAGTCGCGCTGTGAGACCGGAGCGGCCTGGCGGCAGGTTCAGGTGACTCGGGACAGGAACAGGGCCGTGCACCAACGATCGCCCCCCGGCAGGTCTCAGTGACAGGCACGCGGTCACTGGTCGCGTCACGCTCCCTGGCTGCCGCAGTCGGCTTCACCAGGCGAAAGTCAGGATAAGGGTCGTGCCGTCACCCTCGGCATCGCAAGGCACTGGACGGTATCCACTCCTGCGGCATCATCCATCGCGACCTCAAGCCCGGCAACATCATCATCTCCGGGATGGGCCCGCGCGTCACCGGCTGCTGGTCGGTGTGAAGTCACGGACAGGGCAGGGGCGATATCCGGGGGCCCAGCTGTCCGCAGTCTCCCAACGACGTCGCGCATCCCGATGACGTCGCGTCCCCGGCCGGCGAGCTGGTCACCGACGGGCCCCTCCGTCCTGCTGATCGGCCCGCGTTCAGCCTCCGAAAGGCCTGCACCGTCACCCGCCCCCTCGCCCGACGGCCCCGTATCCGCCCGGTGCGAGACTGCCGTCATGACCGCTCACCTCATCTCCGTCATCGGGAGCAGCCCCGGCGTCGGCAAGTCCACCCTGTGCCGTGCCGTGGCCGAGTGGCTCACCGGCGTCGGCGCGGCGGTCGACCACTTCGAGGAACCCGACATCCTCACGCGGCCTGCCTTCCGTGCCGTCGCGGAGGAGTTCGCCGACGGCGCCGGCGTGGTCCGGCCCGCGACCCTTGTCGCGTGCACGCGCGCCTACGTCGCTGAGTCGCTCCGGGCGGGCCGGGACTACCTGGTCACGGATGCCCTTCTGCCCTTCATTCCGTCCCTCGTGGCTTGGGGCCACGATGAAGAGACCCTCGTCCACGTCGTGGAAGAACTGGCCCGTGCCGTCGAGCCCGCCCAGGTCACCGTCGTGTACGTCCATGACGACCCGGCGACTGCCCTGCGGCGCGCCATCGAGCGGGAAGGGGGCGCCTGGGGTGACTGGTACGTGCGGAAGCTCGCCGATTCCCCCGGCACCCGGGCTGTTCACGACCTCGCGTCGGCCGCCGATCACCTCCGCTTCGAGGCGGACCTGACCCGCCGCATCCTCGAAGGGTCCCCGTGGCGCCTTGTGACCGTGGACGTCGGAACACTCGACGCCGGGGAGGCCGCCGCCCACACTCGGCGCCGGCTGACGAACGTACTGGGACTTCCGGTGCAGGCCACAGTCCCGGATCAGTAGCCGCCTCGGCCGGGCACACGGCGTTCGGTTCGGCACGACCGGCCGACGCCGCATTTGGACAAGCCGGAGAGAGTGACCGTCAGTGGTGTTCACCGGGGTCGGAGCTCCCGGAGTCGTCCTCCCAGCCCGTGAGGCCCAGCTCGGCGACGGCTCGGACGCGCGGGTCGGGGTGTGCCGCGAACCGCTGGAGCCGGGCCCTCTCCGCAGGGGCGAGTCGACCTCCGTTGTCCCACGTGTCCACCTCGGCGTGCCACTTGATGCCGTGCACCAGCTCGGTCAGCACCACAGGGTCCAGCTCGTGTTCCGCGTGGGTTCGGAGCAGGCCGGCCGCCCACTGCTGGGCCTCCTTGTCGTGCGGGCCTGTCACCACGTCGACGCCGACACCCCACAGGACTTCGGCTGTGACCTGCCGGAGCCGAGGATCGGACGCGACCAGGGCATCGGCGACCTCGGTGCGGGAGAGCGGGTCCAATCGCCGCGCCAGCAGTTGCACGATGTTGAACCGGCCCGTGTCGTCCGGATCGGCGAAGGCGAGGATGCGGGCGGCGAGTTCGGCGAAGGATGCCCGTATTCCGAAGGCCGGCTCCAGGACGCTGACAGCCACTGTGTGGCAGGTCGAGCCGGCGGACTGCTGGTCGCGCGAGCGGGCCAGGTCCAGCGCGGTCCGCCCGAGATCGTCCGTCAGGTCGTGCTTCGCCGCGTAGCGGGGCAGCAGGCCCAGAATGTCGTAGGCGCCGGCTTCGGCCGCCAGCATCAGTGGGGTGAGCCCGCCTCGTGAGCGCAGGTTGGCATCCGCGCCCCCGTCCAGGAGCACCTGGGCCGTCTCGTAGGAGTCCCCGGCCACCGCCACTCCAAGCGCGGTGATGCCGTCCCCGCCCGTACTGTTCACGGTTGCTCCGGCTTCCAGCAGCGCCCTCACCGCCCGCGGGTCGTCGCCGCGTGCGGTTGCCGGCAACCGTGCGTCAAGCCCCTCCGCCGGTTCACCATGCTCCATGTCTGTCCCCACCTGTCCCCCTTGATCGCGCTCATTTTCTTACCACGCGCGTCCTGGACTGCTGTCGATCGTGACCATGGGCGGCCACCTCGTCATCTGCTCGCGAGCGAGGCCATGTCGGGGGCGGCCCGCCGGCACGTTCCATACGGGCTCCGCGACGGCCGAGGTGCCCCACGCGAGTATTCTGCTGCGGAAGTTGTAGGTGACACGGACGAGCAATCGCAGTTTCAGCCTGGGGGGCAACGTGGTGCGCATGCTGAGGACAGTGGTCCCGGCCCTCGCGCTGGTGGCGGTGGTGGCAGGGTGCTCCTCGTCCGAGGGCGACGACGAGCAGCGGCTGGCCGAGCAGCAGAAGAGCTACTGCACGCAGCTGGGGAAGTGGCAGAGGGCGCAGAGCGCCGCGGACACCGAAACACCGGACGCGTCGGGGTACGACGAGGTCGGGGACATCGCTCAGGACGTCTTCCTCGCCATGCGGCCACTCCGGGACGAGACCGTCGGCGAAGGCAGCGCCTTGGGCGAGGAGACGGTGCTGGCGATCAACAGCGACGACGCCTACGCGGGGTCGCACATCTCGCAGTACTGCGATGCTGCCGGCTTCGAGACGCTGATGCGCTAGGAGAAGCCTGTCTGCCGCGTGATCCCCTGCGGCAGGCCGGCTCCGGCGCCCTCCTCCCTCAACTCCGGGCCGTATAGCCGCCGTCCACCCGCACCTCGTCGATGCCGCTGATGTGCCGGGCACCGCAGCGGTCCTGCGGCAGCACCAGCTGAGGGCCCGCGTCGTCGAGCGGGGTGTCGTCGATCGTGACCGCGAGCAGGACGGCGGCACCGCCGAAGTCGGGGTCGATCTCCGCCCACGACAAGAGGGCGTGGTGGCCGTCCGCGCCGCGTACGGCGATCAGGAAGCGCAGGCGGTCCTTCCGGCGGGCGGGATCGAAGGCCGGGCCGGCTGCCGAGAGGACGTCGTACAGGAGCGGGCCGGTGAAGCGGTGGTGCTGGATGCCGCTGGTCGCGCAGTCGAAGCTGACCTGCGCATGGTGCTGCCGCCACGCCCGTAACTCGGACACGGTCAGGCCGCCCGGACGGGCCAGGTCACCGGCGAGGACGACCTCCGCGGTCGGGCCGAGCGGAGCGAGGGACTGACTCACGGGCTACCACCTCCCGGGGGTACGTACCCGGCTCCGCGCCCGCCACAAACGCACATGCCATCCCTTTCGGTGATTCATGCGGCTTGTGCGATGCCGCAGCGGGCCATTGGACCGCATGTGCGGGCGTACGGAAGTACGTGTCAGAGCCAGCCGTGCTCCCTGGCGATGCGGGCGGCGACGTGGCGGTTCTCCGCGCCGAGCTTCATCGCGGCGGACGAGAGGTAGTTGCGGACGGTTCCGCTGGACAGCGAGGCGCGGGCGGCGATGTCCGCGACCGGGGCACCGTTCTCGGCGTACGACAGGATTTCCGCCTCGCGGGGCGTCAGTGGTGACTCGCCGGCGGCGATGGCGTCGGCTGCGAGTTCCTGGTCGATGTAGCGTCCGCCGGTGTGCACGGTACGGATGATCTGTGCCAGGTCGTGCGCGGACACCGTCTTGGGCACGAAGCCGCGCACCCCGACGCTCAGCGCGCGCTTCAAGGCTCCTGCCCCGGCGTGGCTGGTGACGATCATCGAGGCGCACCCGGGCACGGCGTCGCGCAGTCGCTCGGCGACCGCCACGCCGTCGAGGCCGGGCATCTGGAGGTCGAGGACGGCGACGTCGGGGTGGTGCGCCGCGGCCATGGCCACGGCTTCGTCGCCGGATGCGGCCTCCGCGACGACGGTGATGTCGTCCTCCAGGGTGAGGAGGGAGGCGAGCGCACCCCGGATGAGGTGCTCGTCGTCCGCCAGCAGGACCGTGATCATTCGCCTTCCTCCCAGGGGATGCGCGCGGTGAGGCGGAAGATTCCGCCGGGTTGTTGCTCCGTGGTCAGTGTGCCGCCGGGGCCGGTCAGACGTTCCGCAAGTCCGGCCAGGCCCGTGCCGCCACCGGGTGGGGTGTCGGACGCGCCGTCGTTCTCCATCACCAGCAGGGCCGTGCTCGGACCCGCGGTGCGCAGTGCCATGGTGCAGCGGGATGCGCCCTGTGCGTGGCGGAGCACGTTCGTCGTCCCTTCGCGGACCACCCAGCCGAGGGCCGACTGCACGTCGGAGGGCAGGCGGTCCGCGGGTCCGTATTCGATGCGGCAGTCGATGCCCGCGGCTTCCAGGACGGAGCGTGCTCCGACGAGTTCGGTGTGGAGGTCGGCGGTGCGGTAGCCGCGGACCACCGACCGGATCTCGCGCTGCGAGTCCCGCGCGATGCGCTGCACCTCTTCCATGTGTTCGACCGCCTCGGGCCGGCCGCGGCGCGCCAGCTCTGCCGCGAGTTCGCTCTTGAGCGCCACGACCGCGAGGTTGCGGCCCAGTACGTCGTGCAGGTCACGGCCGAAGCGCAGTCGCTCCTCGGCGACGGCCAGGCGTGCCTGTGTCTCGCGGGCGGCGGCCAGTTGCTCGATCAGCCGGACGCTCCAGGCGGACGCCCGGGACGCGACGGCCATGAACGGCACCATGAACACGCTGGCACTGATGACGAGGACCAGGGAAGAACCCACCAGCCCAGCCACGGCGGCCCCCGCCAGGGACGCGACCGAGACGGCCGCCACGAGGGCCGCTCCCGCACGGGGCGACAGCGCCAGCACGGGCGGTCCGGCGTAGAACATGAGCATCCACACCATGTAGGACGTCAGGTCGCCGTCGTCGATGCGCCCGGACGACAACAGCACGCATCCCAGAGCGGCCATGGCCAGGGTCACGGCCGTGTACCCCGCCGTGAGCCGGACGGGGCGTGGGCCGGCGGCGAGATAGTGGCGCAGGGCGACGCGCCACAGCAGGAACTGGATGGCGGCGTGTACCGCGCCCAGTAGGGCCACGGACGCCAGCACGGACGCCTCGGCATCCGCCTGCGCCACCCAGAGTGTCCACAGACCCACCTCGGTGACGGCGAGAAAGCCGACGCTGCCCACTGCGTACCGGCGGTACCGGTCGGGGCCGTCCGGGCCGCCGAGCCGTTCCACCCAGTCCTCCACGCTCAAGCTCATGATCTCCAACTTCCCCGTCCGGCGGCCGTCGCACCCGGTGGCGCGGGATCAGCCACGCGGGCTCCATCGGAACCACCGCCGCACACCGAGGGCGGCCAGCCCTGTCCAGGCCAGGGCGACGAGCAGCGCTCGGCCCTGGTCCGCGACGCCCAGCTCGCCCGTCCAGCCGCCCCGCAGGAGATCCATCACCGGCGAGAAGGGCAGCCAGGCACTGATGTCGGCCACCAGGCCGGGAAATACCTCACGCGGCACGAACATCCCGGAGCCCACCATGCTCAGCAGCCAGAACGGCAGGAACGTCAGCTGCGCGCTCTCAGCCGTCCGGGTGACCGCGGCGGTCAGTGCGCCCCCGGCGACGAGCATCGCCCCACCGGTCAACAGCCCCAGGACCACCAGGTGCGGCGCCGCCGGTGCGGACGCGTCCAGCACCACCGTCAGGCCGACGACCAGCAGTACGCACTGCACCAGAGCCAGCAGCAGAGCCGGCAGCGCTCCGCCGAGGAAGATCTCCCAGTCACGCACCTCGCCCGTACGCAGCCGCTTGAGCACGAGGCTCTCACGCCGCGTGACGTACACGCCGACCAGATTCGTGTAGACGGAGAAGATCAATGCCAGCCCCAGCGAACCGGGCAGCAGGACGGTGGCCATCGACAGGCCGGTGCCGGCCAGGTCCAGGCCGTTGACCACGCCTCGCATCGAGAAGGTCGTGATGGCCGGCACGAGAAGTGCGGTGACCAGCGCGGCCCTGCTGCGCAGCAGCAAGGTCAGTTCCGCGCGGCCGAGAGCGGCCATGCGGGATGCGGATCCGCGCCGCACGGGCGGGGCGGTGTCCACCGGTCGGGCAGGAGCGGTCGTCGTCATCGTGTCTCCTCGTCGTCCAGGCCCTTGGCGATCTCCATGAAGGCCTCTTCCAGTGATGCGGACCGGGCGTCGAGGGCGTGCAGCGTGACGCCGGTGTGGTGAGCCCAGGTGAGCAGTTCGGTGGCCGTGCGCTGGAGGTCCCGGGTCTCCAGGAGGACCGTGCCTCCGACGGTCTCGTGCCGGGTCACACCCATGGCCGGAAGCGGGGGAAGCTCACCGAGTAGGCGGTCCTCGGGCAGCCGGAAGCTGATCCGGGCGGGCCGCTCGGCCACCACGTCGGCCACCCGCCCGGTGGTGGCGATCAGCCCCTGGTGCATGATCGCCAGCCGGTCGGCGAGCTGTTCGGCCTCCTCCAGGTAGTGCGTGGTGAGCAGCACGGTCGTGCCCTGGGACTTCAGCTCGCGGATCAGGTCCCAGGTGTCCCGGCGGGACTGGGCGTCCAGGCCGGTCGTCGGCTCGTCGAGGAAGAGCACCTCCGGCCGCCCGAGCAGGGCCAGCGAGAGATCGAGGCGCCGGCGTTCGCCGCCGGAGAGCTGCTTGACCCGCACCTTGCGCCGGTCGGACAGATCGGTCAGTGCGAGGGCCTCGTCGGCGGGACGGGCACCGCTCGTGCAGCCCGCCCACATCTGTACGGTCTCCAGGACCGTCAACTCCGGTGGGAAGCCGCCCTCCTGGAGCATCACGCCGATGCGGTGCCGCACCTGCGCCCGGTCGCGGAACGGGTCATGGCCGAGCACCCGGACGGACCCGCCGGTGGGGGTGGCCTGGCCCTCCAGGAGTTCGAGTGTGGAGGTCTTGCCGGCCCCGTTGGTTCCCAGCAGGGCGAACAGCTCTCCGCGGGCCACCGTGAAGTCGATGCCGCGTACGGCGTCGAAATCCTGGTAGCTCCGTTTCAGTCCGACGGTTTCGATGACTGTGTTCATGCACTCCACACTCCCGGCGGTACGGGGCGGAGGGCAGTGCGCTCTGTCATCAGGTGCGTATGACGGCTGTAATGCCGGCCCATGACATATGGCACTGCCCTTCGAAGCGTTTCGGGAGTTCCGGGCGTACGTCGTCGTCGAGCACGAGCGACTCGGGGCGGGACATCGGGTGCGGGTTGCGGCCCCGCCCGCGACCTGGCCCACCACGCCCCGCCCCGCCCCGGAGAACGGCCCTGAGTGTGCCGCCGTCGCACAACTCGACGTGCGCGCAACCGGATTCGGCAACGAAGACGGGATGACTGGTCTTCCGAATTGCCGTGGGCCCAGCGAGCGGTACGGTTGAATTGCTTGTGCGGCAGCGATGGCGAGACGCCGTTCGGACGTAGGCGAGGCCCCCCGGACAAGGCATGGAGAGGTACCGCCGAGCTGAATGAGCCGCCGGGTTCGCGAACCCGCGGGGCGCGTTGCGCGCGCACAGGGCACAGGGCACGGGGACAACTGGTGGTGCCGGCGGTCGGTCGGCGCAGCGCTCATGGCCCCGGGATGCGAGGCCGACGCATATGACCAGATCCGTATGCCCTGTTCATCAAGTCGCGGCGTTCTCACCGCTTCAGCGGGAATTCACACGACCCAGCGGGATTCAAGCAGAGGAAGTCCGCAATGACACAGGTACAGGGAACAGGGCAGAACGAAGCCGGAGTGCTCGGTGTGAGCGAGACGGAGGACGGCGTCCTCGGATTCGGGAAGGTGACCGGAAAGGCGGGCGTGGCCGGCGCCAACGACTCCGGCGGGAACGGTGTGTTCGGCAGGGGCCATGTCGGAGTGGCCGGACAAGGGCAAGCCGGTAACGGCGTCATCGGGGTGAGCGAGTCGGAGGACGGCGTCCTGGGCATCGGGAAGATCAGCGCGAAGGCGGGTGTGGCGGGCGCCAACGACAACGGCGGGAACGGTGTGTTCGGCAGGGGCCACAACGGTGTCCTGGGAGATGGGCGGGGCAACGGTGGCAACGGTGTCGTGGGAGTGAGCGAGACGGGGGACGGCGTCCTGGGGGTCGGAAAGATCGCCGCCAAGTCGGGGGTGGCAGGCGTCAACGACAACGGCGGGAACGGCCTGTTCGGCAGGGGCCAGAACGGTGTCTTCGCCCAGGGGATGAACGGCGGGAAGGCCGGGGTCTTCGTCGGGGCCGTGGAAGTCACCGGCGACCTGATCCTGACCGGGGGCGATGTGGCCGAGCAGTTCGACGTGACGTCCGCTCCCTCCAGCACCGACGAGGTCGGGCCCGGAACAGTCGTCGTCCTCGACAGCGAGGGAGCGCTGGCGCCGTGCGCGAATCAGTACGACTCGTGTGTTGCCGGCGTGGTCTCGGGTGCGGGCGACCGGGTGCCCGCGCTCGTCCTGGACCGGCGCGGTGAGAGGGCCGCTGAACACACCGGACGCCGCGACATCGCCGTCGTGGGCAAGGTCTGGTGCAGGTCGGACGCGTCCCGACAGGCGATCCGGGTGGGAGATCTGCTCACGACATCCTCGACGTCGGGCCATGCGATGGCCGCGGTGGACCGTGATGCCGCGTTCGGGGCCGTACTCGGGAAGGCGCTGACACCGCTGGGTTCAGGCACAGGGCTGGTGCTCACCCTGGTCGGCCTTGCGTGATCGCCGCGCGAACCCTGAGGGCCTCGGAAGCAAAGGCTGCCGGCCTCCTGTCCCGGACACGCAGGCGATCCGCACCCGTGGCAGGGGCGGCGCCTCCGGACCCTCGTGACTACCGGTAAGGACGAAGGACATGCCTGAACTGCGAAGTGCGGTCCACAGTGCCAGGGACCGAGGTGTGCTGCCACAATTCCGTCCGGATGGAAACATTCGCATGATGGCGCGCGCTCTTGATCTCACGGCGCCGATCTCCGTGCGCTCTCTCATCCGGCTCCTCGACAGTCTTCATTTCGACAGACCACCGGTGGATGGTGCTTCCGCCCCGGCCCCGCCGCCGCATATCTCGGTGGGCAGCGCGGGTTCGGGTTCCGGTGCCGTCTTCACGGTGCAGGGCACAGGGTTCGTGGGTGGCCACGATGTCAGGGTGCGAGTGGTGGACGATCAACTCACCCAGACGAATTTCAACCGGAGCGCCGATTCCGGAGGGAATCTGACAGCGGAGCAGCCCATCCCCTGCATATCGGGGCTCATGCTGCACTTCTCGGCCACCGACGGCCGAACGGTGCCTCCCGCTGTCGATATGACCGGGTTCTTGTGGAGCAACACCTTCGACATCAGATGCCCATGAGGCCCCTCGGCGCGGGCCCGGTTCCGACGCGTTCGACCGGGTCGCTCCCGGCGGTGGCCGAGGTGTTCCGCACACGTCGGGCGGGCGCCAAGCGGGCGGCCCGCCCGATGGGCCGACGGCGAAGGCACGGCGGTGCGCGTCCCAGGGGGTCACCCACCGAGTGCGTGGAAGTCCCTGGTCCGTAATTGCGGACGGGGGATTTCCTCACGTATATTGGGTGGTTCTGTGCGCCCACAGAAAAGGCCCCACACCGGGGGCCACTAGAAACAACATATCCGGCAGGGAGCGATTTTGTCAACTCGCGAAAACGTCGAATTGCAGAAGGAGCAGGAATTCATCGACCGGCTCTACGACCGTGTCGACACGCTGCGCGGGGACACCGCACAGCGTGTCGAGGACGCGTTGGTGCCGGTGGGGAACGGCCTGCAGGCACGGCTCGAACGCGATGTGCTCGTCGCCGAGCGTTCCGGCCTGCTCGCCTCCCTGAATGCGGTGGACGGCTCGCTGTGCTTCGGCCGTATCGATCTTCGCGACGGCGCCGCGCACCATATCGGCCGTATCGGAATTCGTGAGGACGACACCGAACACACGCCCCTTCTGATCGACTGGCGGGCACCGGTCGCCCGGCCCTTCTATCTCGCCACCGGACATACGCCCATGGGGCTGCGCCGGCGCAGACACATCACCACCGAGGGCCGCACGGTGACCGAGCTGCACGACGAGATCCTCGACCTGGGGGACCGCGAACGCAGTGGCTTCGAGGACCCGAGCGGCGACGCCGTGCTGCTCGCCGCGCTGAGCTCCGCCCGCACCGGCCGCATGGGCGACATCGTGCGGACCATCCAGGCGGAGCAGGACCGCATCATCCGCGCCCCGCACCGCGGTGTCCTCGTCGTCGAGGGAGGCCCCGGGACGGGTAAGACAGCGGTCGCGCTGCACCGGGCGGCCTTCCTGCTGTACGAGCACCGTGAGCTCCTGGCCAAGCGCGCGGTCCTGGTCGTGGGCCCCAACCCGGCCTTCCTCCGCTACATCGGCGAGGTGCTGCCCGCCCTCGGCGAGACCGGCGTCATGCTCGCCACGCAGGCCGAGCTCTTCCCGGGCGTCCACGCGCGCGGCACCGACACCCCCCACGCGGCAGCGGTCAAGGGCGGCGCGGGCATGGCCGAGGCGCTGGCCCTCGCCGTACGCGACCGGCAGTCGCTGCCCGAGCCCGGCGCGCCGGTGATCGTCCCGCACGACGACGGCGACCTCGTCCTGGACTGGGAGATCGCCTACGAGGCCCGGCAGGCGGCCCGCGAGACCCGGCTGCCGCACAACCTCGCCCGGCCGTACTTCACGTTCCACATCATCGACGCCCTCACGAAGCAGCTCACCGAACGCATCGGCGCGGACCCGTACGGCGGCCCCAACTTCCTGGGCCCGGACGACGTCGCCCAGCTCGGCAAGGGCGTCGCCGCGAGCGAGGAGGTGCACGCCGCCGTCGGTGAGCTGTGGCCGGTGCTCACCCCCGAGGAGTTCCTCGCCGACTATCTGGCCGAGCCGGTGTACGTACCGGAGGAGGACGCCGAGGCCATCCGTCGCGCTCCCGGCGACGGGGAGTGGACTCCGGCCGATGTGCCGCTCCTCGACGAGGCGGCCGAGCTGCTCGGGTCCGACGACAGCGCCGAGCGGGCCGCCGCCGAGGCCGAGCGTCAGGAGCGGGTCGCCTACGCGCAGGGCGTCCTGGAGCTGTCCCGGGGTTCGGAGACCTACGAGTTCGAGGACGAGGAGGACTCCGAGGTCCTGGCCGCCCACGACATCATCGACGCCGAGCGCATGGCGGAGCGGCAGGAGGAGGCCGACCACCGGAGCGCCGCCGAGCGTGCCGCCGCCGACCGGACCTGGGCGTTCGGGCACATCATCGTGGACGAGGCGCAGGAGCTGTCGCCGATGGCCTGGCGGCTGCTGATGCGCCGGTCGCCGACCCGCTCGCTGACCCTGGTCGGTGACCCGGCGCAGACCTCCGAGGAGGCGGGGGTCGGCTCGTGGGAGCGGATCCTGGAGCCGTACGTCGGCGACCGCTTCGATCATGTGCGGCTTGGGGTCAACTACCGTACGCCCGCCGAGATCATGGAGCTCGCGGCCAAGGTCGTACGGGCCCAGGACCCGTCGTTCGAGCCGCCGGGGTCGGTGCGCTCCACCGGGGAGACGCCGTGGACGCGGGATGCCGGCGCGGATCTGGCGGGCGCGGTGGCGCGGGCGGTGGAGGAGCTGACGCCCGAGGAGGGCCGCCTCGCGGTGATCGCGCCGCGTGAGCTGCACGAGGAGATCGCGGCACCGCTCGACGGGGTCACGGCGGGCGAAGAACCCGACCTCACCCGCCCCGTGGTGCTGCTCGGCCCGCGCGAGGCCAAGGGGCTCGAATTCGACCACGTCCTGGTCGTGGAGCCCGGACGGTTCGGGACGAGCGACCTGTACGTGGCACTGACCCGCGCCACTCAGCGCCTGGGCATCGTCCACCGGGAGGAACTGCCCGAGTCGCTCCGCCGATGACTCGACGGCAGGAGCGTGGAGCCGGTGGCCCCGGTGGGCGCCGTTCGAGGGGAGGGGTCAGTGCTGTGCGGCGACCATGCTCTCGATCTCCTCGAGCACGAGGTCGGGGCGGTCCTTCGGGACGTCGTGGGAGCTGCCCTTGGCGGTGACGAGCGTTCGGTGGGGCCCGTCCTGGACGAACGAGGCGGCGGCGCCCCGCCAGCGCCGGGCGTCCTCGGGGGATCCGTCGAACGGCGTCTTCTCCGAGACGATGACCGTTGCCGGTACCGAGTCCGGCCACGTGACCTTGTGGTAGGCCTTGTTCGTCTGGACGAAGCTCTCCGCGGTGGAGATGAGCTGGCGGTTCCGCGGATCGTCCGGGTCCTTCTTCGCCGCGTCGACCTGGGGCCCGCTGAAGGCTACGAGGCGGGCGATCTCCCCGTCCGTGAAGAACGGGGGCAGGTTGGCGTCGACGAGGACCGCACCGGAAAGCATCTTCGGGTTGTCCCTGGCGAAGTAGGTCGCGATCCCACCGGCCTGGGAGTGGGACACCAGGGTCACGTCCTCGGTGACGCCCAGCTGCTGGAGCCCCGACTCGAGGTCGCTGACGGCGCTCTTGACCTTCCACGGACCGGGCACCACGTCGCTCTTGCCGAGTCCGGCCCGGTCGTAGGTGATGACGGTGGCACCGGTGGCCCCGTGGAGCTCGGGGACGAGGTCCTCCCAGTAGGAGGAGTCCTCGCCGCCGCCCGAGTCCAGGACGATGGTGGAGCCGTGGCCCCGCGTGACGTGGAAGGCCAGACGGTGACCGCCGTTGTCGATCATGTGCAGCTTCGCTCCGCCCGCCTGGCCGGCCCGTGGCGAGGCGGACGAGGTGGCGGAGGGCGAGGCCGAGTGCCTGGAGGCGGACTCGCGGTCGCTGCAGGCCGTGACGGCGCCGGCGGTCAAGGCCAGCAGGGCGAGGGCCGATAGGGCCCGGCTCGCGGATCGGCGGTCGGAGGTGTCGCGGGACATGGCTGATCCTTTGGACTACGGGGGCTGTTGGAACTGCGATATCCATCGTTCGGTGAATCGGTTCATCACGGAATCCGGCTGGCATGCGTGTCGGTGGTGCAGCTGAGCCGAGTGCGCGCGGTGGGGTTGCCCCCCGCAGGCGATCACTGGCCCGGCGCTCCGGGCGCTGCCCGCGTATGTGCCTGCCGTGATCTGCCGCCAAGGCGGCAGGCGGAGTGCAAGGCCCCGACGGGAGTCGGCCAGGCACCATTCCCCTTGAGGTACTTGCCCAGGATCTCGACACCACGAAGGCGGGCCGCCTCGGCCGCTCCGAGCCACTCATCGGCAGCATCCGACGGTCCCGGCGCTCGAAGCCCGAGCCCCGGGACCCGAGCGCCGGGCCTGTCCGGTTCACGCTTTCGGGTCCCGGAATCAAGGCTTCCGTCCGACGCTTGAGCTTCGGGATCCGGGCGTCGGGATCCGAGGCCCGGGATTCGAGCGATGCCTTTGACCGGCAGGGAAAGCAGGGGGTTTGGGAAACCCTCCCTGACCTCCCTGACCCGTCACGGCCAGCAAGTATGACTAATAGTGAGCAACTTGCGGCGGAGCGTGGCGACTGCTTACGGTGCGAGAACCGAACGACCCCGACGCGGTGTTGGACGCACCAGGCCGGGGTCTCACCGCAAGATCGCACCCTAGGACGATCCCGTGGCTATCCAGCACCCTAGCTCCGCCCTGCGAGCACCCGCATCCTCGCGCCCGTACCCGATGGCCAAGCCCGGCTACGGCAAGCGCTCCATGCCTGAGCAACTCCCCCGCAGCGCCGACGACTTCTTCCTGCTCCCCGCTCGCGAGCGGTACATCGCCGGGTTCATCGACCAACTCCCCGACGGCGCCTCGATGGACGTCAAGAGCCTCGCCAAGCAGCTGCCGCTGTACGGCCAGCAGGCCGTCGGCTCCGCCCTGAAGGCGCTGGCCGCCGCCGGATATCTGCGCCGCGTCCGGTGCCTCGTCGGCGAGGTGGGCCAAGTGCGCTGGGTCTCGCGGACGTTCTGGTCGCGTACCGCCCGCGACAACGAGTGGTGGGCGGCCACCGAGGTCACCGAGACCCCGGCAGCCGCCCCGGGAACGCCTCGGCCCGGCGCCATCGGGGAGACCCCCGCGCCGGTGCCACCGGAGCCCGCCGCCATCTCTCCCGCACCCGCCGTGCCACAGCAGCGAACCCCGGCGGCCTCCGACGGCCCCTCCCCCGCCTACCTCGCGCTGGCGCGGCTCGGCCGCATCGACTCCCGCCTGGCCCTGTCCGCCGCCGATTGCGCGGTCCTGGCGGGCCTGGCCGCCGAATGGTTCGCCCGCGGCGTGGACGTGGACCACCTCACGCAGGCCCTCACGGCCGGGCTCCCGGCCCAGGTCGACTCCCCCGTCGGCTTCGTACGCCGCCGCCTCACCGACAAGATCCCGCCGCACGTGCCGACCGCCCCGACGCCGCCCGCACCGGGCACGCCCGTGCACCGCGTGATGCTGGAGTGCACCAGGTGCGGCGCCCCGGGCCGCCCGGAAGCCCTCCCCGACGGCCTGTGCCGCCCGTGCCGCCTGCCGGGTCAGGACACCGCACCTGAGACACCCGTGGGGCGGCCCAGCGAGGAGGACGTCCGTACGTTCGCGGCCGAACTACGGAATCTGCTCAAGTCGCCCTGATCAGGGGGCAGTCACCTACCCGCCGGATCAGGCGTACGCGTTCACGCTGACGGGGCGGGTCCCTGTGTACGGCGTCCACCCCTGGAGCGTGGCGGGCAGGCCCACGCGGCTGTTGCAGTCGATCACCTGGAAGTGCAGATGCGGTGCCGTGGCGGCGCCGGTGCCGCCCGACCAGCCGACGACCCGCCCTTGCGGAACCCAGTCGCCGGTGTTGTAGATCGCCTTGTTCAGGTGCGCGTAGTGGGTGCACTGCCCGTTCGAGTGCCGGATGATCACCTCGATGCCGTTCTGCCAGTACGGTGACCAGTCCGAGACGACGATGGTGCCCGCCTGCGCGGCGGACACCTCGTAGTCGGCCGGGAGCCCGAAGTCCCAGGCGTACTCGTTGTAGGCGCCGGTGTGCGAGTAGGTCCCTTCCGGCCCCTGGGTGACCGTGTAGGCCTCCCCCGCCGGGTACGGCAGTTCGTAGTAGTAGTCCACGGCAGCCGCCGGGGACGCCCCCGTCATCGAGACGCCCACCGCCGTCAGTAACGCGCTCGCCCCTACCGCCAAGCGGCGCAGAACCCTCTTCTTCCCGCCCATACGCGTCTCCGTTCGTGTGTCACGAGCACCGGACTCCGCATCCCGTCCGGGGCGCGGAGGAGTGCAAGGATCCGGCCCCGGCTGCCGCTCCTACAAGGGCCTCAGGGCCCACCACCAGCTCAGCCGCCGTACCGCGGAATGGGCCCGCACCGGGCCGGAGGGCCCTTGACCGTGAGGTCCTTCACCGCCTTCGGCGGCGCGCCGGATGCTGTGTCAGCCCTCGTACGGGCGTGGCCGGACCAGTCCGCTCTGGTAGGCGACGACGACGAGCTGGGCGCGGTCGCGGGCGTGGAGTTTGTTCATGGCGCGCTGGATGTGGCTGCGGACGGTCAGGGGGCTGACCACGAGGTGTTCGGCGATGTCGGCGTTGGACTTGCCGTGGGCCGCCAGGGCCATGACCTCGCGTTCGCGGTCCGTGAGGGCGGCGAGCCCTTCGGGCGGTGCGAGCGGTGTGTCGTCGGGGGCGGCGAGGAAGCGGGTGATGAGCGCACGGGTCGCTGTGGGAGAGAGCAGGGCCTCGCCCGCCGCCACGGTGCGGATGCCGGTCAGGAGGACGTCCGCGCCGACGTCCTTGCCGAGGAACCCGCTGGCGCCGGCGCGCAGCGCCTCGGCGACGTTCTGGTCGTTCTCGAAGGTGGTGAGGATCAGGACGCGGGTGGCCGCCAGTTCCGGCCGGGAGCAGATGTCGGTGGTGGCGGTCAGACCGTCGGTGCCGGGCATGCGGATGTCCATGAGGACCACGTCGGGGCCGTGTTCACGGGTGAGGTCGATCGCCTCCCGGCCGTCGGCGGCCTCGGCGACGACGGTCATGCCGGGGTCCGACTCGATGAGGATGCGGAAGGTGGCCCGCAGCAGGGCCTGGTCGTCGGCGAGCAGGACGCGGATGGTCATGAGGCGGTGCTTTCGTCGTGGCTGTCCAGGGGAAGGGTGCAGGCGACTTCGAACCCGCCTCCCGGGCGGGGCCCCGCCCGGAAGGTACCGCCGGTGGCGACGGCGCGCTCACGCATGCCGAGGAGTCCGAAACCGTGGCCCGGCCCCGGCCGGTCCGCCTGAGGGAGGGCGCCGCCGGCATCGGTGACCGTGAGCCTCAGGAGGTGCGGGTCGTACGCCAGCCGGACCCGCGCCGTGCGGGAGGCGGCGTGCTTGGTGACGTTGGTCAGGGCTTCCTGGATGATCCTGTACGCCGTCAGGTCGAGCCCCGGCGGGAGGGGTTGCGGCTGCCCTTCCACGGCGACGGTGACGTCCAGGCCGGCTGTCGCGCAGGCGGCGACCAGGTCCGGCAGTCGGTCGAGGCCGGGTGCGGGGGCCAGGCCGTCGTCGGTGTCGGTGTCCTGGCGCAGCAGGCCGACCGTGGACTTGAGTTCGCGCAGGGCGGCGGCCGTCGTCTCCGAGAGCTTGCCCAGGATCTCGTACGCCTTTTCGGGATCGGCCCGGGCGAGGTGAGCGGCGGTGCCTGCCTGGGCGTTGGCCAGGGCCAGGTGGTGGGCGACGACATCATGGAGTTCCCGTGCGATGCGCATGCGTTCCTGGACCACGCGGTGCCGCGCTTCCTCCTCCCGTTCGCGGGCGGTGTGCTCGGCGCGTGCGGCGGCGTAGTCGCGGCGCACCCGTACGTAGCTCCCGAGGGCGGCGGACAGCAGGACCCAGGCCCCCGGATTGACGAGGCTGATGACCCACTCGTGCCGGAACCCACTGTGGAACAGCCCGGCAACGACCATGGCCGCGGTCGCCGCCAGTGCGCCGGTCCACGCCGTCCTGCGGTGGACGCGCAGGCTCACGGAGTACTGCGCGGCCATGAGCGGGGCCATCGGCAGCGCCGTCACGAGGTGCCCCAGGGCGGATACGCCGACGATGCTCAGCGTGGTCAGCGCCAGCACGGGGAGGGGGTGGCTGCGCCTCCAGGGCAGTGCCGCGCACGCCAGGGCGCACAGCAGGAGGGCGGGCCACAGCAGAGGCGGTCCCGGCGTCACCCAGTAGGAGAGGAGACAGCCGCCGGCGGCGACCGCGAACAGCAGCCCGAGCGTCACACCCTCGGTGACGGGGGGACGCCGTGCCGTCAGGCGCTGCCGGCTGGTGCTCATCGCGCGTTCTCCCAGGTAGGGATGGCTGAGGACATGGTGACAGACAGGACCGCGGCGCCGTCGTACAC
>NZ_JBHWZS010000023.1:0-55173 GCF_042728155.1 Streptomyces sp. NPDC060209 | reverse complement strand
CACCCCTCTCACCCCTGCTGCGCCCCCCCCCCCCGGCCGCGCCGCCACCCCCCCCCCCCGGGGGGGGCGCGGCTCTTCGCGATTCCGCGGCCACCGGTGACCGCGACGACGCGGGCGGCCCCGGCCATCGCGACCCTCGGAGGGCATCAGCGATCCCGGTCCTCCTGACCGCGGTGCTCCGCGGCGATACCGAAGCGGTGCCGTTCGCCCGTAGCGGACGACGCGGAGCGCAAGGAGGACACCGAGCTGATCACCTGCTCCCTCTCGGCCGCCTCCTGTGCCTCGGCCTCTTCGCTCTCAAGTCGTTGCAGGTCAGCGGCTGACACCAGGGCGACCAGCGGCTTTCCGTGTCGCGTCACCACCACACGTTCACCCCCGTAGACGACACGGTTGATCAGTTCGGCGAGCTCCGCCCGGGCTTGCGTCACCGGAATCTCGTAGGCCATAGCCCCATTCTAACCTTCTGTACGTCCTGTACATTTTTTACGTACTCCGGTTCTGTGCAGTCCGAGGTCCGAGGAGAGGCATCACCATGTTCCGTCCCGCCGCCCGCTACGTTCTGCCCGAGTTCACCGAGCGCACCGCCTACGGGTCGCGGAGCATGGATCCGTACTCGAAGCTGCTGTCCGAGCGGATCGTCTTCCTCGGCACGTCCGTCGACGACACCGCGGCGACCGATCTGATCGCGCAGTTCATGTACCTGGAGCACGCGGACCCCGACCGGCCCCTGTCCCTCTACATCAACTCGTCCGGTGGCTCCTTCAACGCCATGACGGCGATCTACGACACCATGCAATTCCTCGCCTGCGAGGTGGAGACCTTCTGTCTCGGACAGGCGGGCGCCGGCGCCGCGGTGCTGCTCGCAGCCGGCGCGCCGGGACGCCGACATGCCCTGCCGGGCGCCCGGGTAGTCATTCAGCAACCCGCTCTGGACGAGCCGGTGCAGGGCCAGCCCTCCGATCTCGAGATCAAGGCCCGCGAGTTGACGCGCGAACGAGAGCTGCTCACGGCCATGCTGGCCCGCCACACGGGTCGTTCCACGCGGGAGATCAGCGCCGACATCGAACGGGACACCATCCTCGACGCCCCGGCCGCCCTGGCGTTCGGGCTGGTGGACCACGTCGTGGAGAACCGCACGCCGCCCCAGCCGCCGCATCCCGCGAGGTGAACGCCCGATGCTCTCACCCCAGTTCCCGCCGCTTCCCGCACTGACCCGCGCCGAGGCCGAGTTCATCGACTGCTACCTGGAGGTGCTCGACCAGCTCGGCCGCATCAATCCCGCCCGCGGCAGCGACACGTACGGAGCGCTCCGGGCGGCTCAGGCCCTCGCGTCCCGGGCCACCGCGCTCCGCGACGCACTCGTGTTGATGCACGAGCGGGGTGAGTCGCAGATCCACGCGGACACCCTGGCCAGAGCGTTACGGCTGCTGGACGGAGAACGTCGCGCCGGACGGGTCGCCCTGCCTCCCGCGTCATCCGGTTGAGCGCCTTCGCCACCGACTCGGCCGCCGCATCCGTCTTTTCGACGCTCTTCCACGACACGCCCGACGGGCCGATGAGTTTCCCTCGCTCGATCGGCGTAGAAGCTCCCCCGCCCGAGGGACAGCCCAACTTGCGCAACGGGCGCGGACGCTGAGCGGAATCAATCGTTCCGCCGCTGGTACGCGGCTGGTCAGGTCCGGCCGTCGCGGCTCCGGGCCGACCGCGTCCACTCGATCGGATCAGTCGTGACGACTCTCACATATCGCCACTTCGACCAGGAAATCCGACAGCGGGTGCGTAAAGATCCCTGGGACGACAAGCCCCCGCCACCGCGGCGGGGCGGTCCGGGCGGACGCCGAGTCCTGCCGCCGTCCGGATGTCTGGTCGACAGAAGTGGATCGGCAGGAGTGGAGGACCCGAGCACAACGGGCCGGCCGGATTTCCGGACGGCCCTCGGGGTGAAGCCGCTGTGCGCGGCCGGGCAACTTCGCCAGCCCGAACCCGACAGGTCATCCTTCACAGGCGGCTGACGAAGGGTTGCGCATGACTGCGCAGGTTCATGTCCCGTCTCTGTTCGCCCGGGTCGGTACGGCCACGGTTCTGACCTTCGCCGTGGGTACCACCATGCTGGCCCCGGGTCTTGTGAACGACGCCGAGGCCGCCGCCCACTCCACGAAGGCGCTCAAGATCGCCGCCTCGAAGAAGGGTGCACCCTACAGATGGGGTGCCACGGGCCCCTACCGGTTCGACTGCTCCGGGCTCACGCTCTACTCGTTCAAGAAGGCCGGCAAGAAACTACCCCGCACGGCTCAGCAGCAGTACAACAAGACCCGCCATATCTCCAGGTCGCAGCGGAAACGCGGCGACCTGGTCTTTTTCCACGCGGGCCGCAGTGTGTACCACGTCGGCATCTACGCCGGCAGCGGGAAGATCTGGCACTCGCCGAAGGCCGGCGCGGTGGTCCGGCTCGAGAAGATCTGGTCCGGGAACGTCTGGTACGGGAGGGTCCGCTGACACTCTTTCCCATCCGGTTCAGTGCAGCAGGGGACCCGTCACCAGTACGAGCCCCAGCGCGGTGAGCGCCGTGCCGCTGCCGCCCTCGATCGCACGGGCGGTGCGCGGCCGGCGCAGCCACCGGCCCAGCCGGTCGACCAGCAGGGCCACCGCTGGGAACCACACGAGCGCGAGCAGGACGACCACCGAGGCCAGCAACAGCGTCCTCGGCAGGGGCGGACTGCCGTCGGGGACGAACTGGGGCAGCAGGCTCAGGAAGAGCACGGGCGCCTTCGGGTTGAGGGCGTTGGTCAGGAAGCCCTGGCGCAGTGACCGTCCGTGCCCCGACGGGGCCCTGTCCGCGGGTCCCTCCTCGGCACCTGCTCCCGCGACGGCCCGCCGCCGCATCGCGTACAGGCCGCTGAGGCCGAGGTAGAGCACATACGCGCCGCCGAGCAGTTGGACGGTGCGGAAGAGGACCGGCATCGTCACGAGCACGGCGGCGAGTCCGGCGACGGCCAGCGCGGTGTGCACCAGGAGCCCCCCGGCGACCCCCACAGCGGTGGCCAGCCCGGAACGCCGGGATACGAGCGCGTTGCGTACGACCACGGTGAAGTCGGCGCCGGGCAGCGCCACCATTCCCGCAGCCACGGCGACGAAGGCGAGGAGTTGTGCGTCCATGGGTACACCATGGACGCTGCAGGCCTTTAGCGTGTACTTGCAATCTTCTGGGTCTGCCAAAAGGAATGCTTAATGTACGACGCGACGCGGCTGGCCGCGCTGGTGGCGGTGGCCGAGGCCGGCTCGATCACACGGGCAGCCGTGCGGCTGGGCTACACCGCGCCCGCGCTCTCGCAACAGCTCGCCAAGCTCGAGCGGGAAGCCGGAGCGGCGCTCCTCGTCCGACACCACCGCGGAGCACGGCTGACGGCCGCCGGTGAGCTGCTGGCGGGGCGGGCCAGACGTGTGCTGGACGAGATGGACCAGGCGCGGCACGAGCTGGCCCGGCTCACAGGGCTGTCGGGCGGCCGGCTGCGGGTCGGCACGTTCGTGACGGCCGGGATCCATCTGCTGCCGCCGGTACTCACCGCGTTCCGGCGCTCGCACCCCGACGTGGAACTGGCCGTCACGGACTACGAGCCGCCCGCCGGGGTCACCGCCGTGGCCGCGGGCGACGTGGACCTGGCACTGACCCATGCGTACGAACCCGCGGCCGCCGAACCGATGCCGGCGGGGGTGTCGGCCGAGCCGCTGCTCGTCGAGGAGCTGGTGCTGGTCACGGCGCTCGGGCAGATGCTGGCCGAAGGCACCGGGCCGCTGCCCGTGGCCGAACTGGCGGGCCGCCCGCTGATCAGCAGCGCGCCCGGGCATCCGCCGCGGCGTGGTGTGGAGCGTGCGCTGGCCGAGGCGGGCGCCACTCCCGCCGTGGTGTGCGAGTCGCCCGGCTACGCCCTGGTGTGCGCCCTGGTCAGTGCCGGCCTCGGCGTGGCGGTGGTGCCGGAAATGGTGGCGGCGATGTCCCCGACACCGCTCGCCGTCCGGCGCCTGGAACCCGCCGCTTTCCGGCGGACGATCTCCGTGGTGCACCGGGGGGACCGGAACACAGCTGCGGCGACGACGCTGATGGCACTGCTGCGCAGCGGCTTCGGCCGGGCCTCCGCCGTGTGAAGGCGGTTCCGCCCCGCGAGGGCGGTCCTCTCGACGGCGTCAGGACTGCGCGGGAACCGGCCAGGGAAGGGCGATCGACACGGTCTTGCCCCCGTCCGGGGTGGGGCTGACGCTGAGCCGGCCGCCGTACTCCTTCGCCAGGGCCCGGATGATCACCATGCCGCGGCCGTTGTCCTGCCGCACCGCGGCGGGCAGCCGCTGGGGCCAGCGAGGGTGACTGTCCGTCACGCCGAGGTAGAACTCCACGTCCCGGTCGAGCCGTAGGTCCACGGTGAAGGTGGGCGACTGCCCGAAGGTGTGCTGGACGGCGTTGGTGGCGAGTTCCGAGACGATCAGCCGGATGGTGTCGGCGGTGTCACCGTCCTCGGGCAGGCCCCATTCGGCGAGCACCCGGGCCACAAGTCTCCGGGCCGCGGACACCGAGGCCGGATCGCTCGGCAGAGTGACGGTTGCTTCCTGATGGTCTGCCATGTCGACGCCGTCCCTTTCCCGCCCGACCGGCCCACGGCCGGCCTGGATTGTGCTTCGCGCCAGACTGCCACCGATGCCGCCCTCCATGACGGCGATCCACCAAGATATGCATATATCTGTCGCTCATTACGGTGAACTCTGTCGCCTGAGCCGTGTACGGGCGCAACACTGGCCCCTTTCCGGGCCGGACCCCGCGGGGGCGGCTCTCCGTACAACGGGAGGAGGCCACCATGCGGCACGGCCCTGCGGTACGCCGGCGCAAGCTCGGGGAGGAGCTGCGCAGCCTTCGTCACACCTCGGGACTCACGAGCCGGGACGCCGCCGGCCTGCTCGGCTGGCACCAGTCGAAGGTGAGCCGGATCGAGACGGGGGCGAGTGGGGTGACGCCCGGTGACGTGACCCGGCTGCTGGATGCCTACGGCGTGGACGACCGGCAGTTGCGTTCTCTGCTCCAGGCGCTCGCCGGGTCGGCCGGCGGCGGTGGAAGCGGGTGGTGGCACGCCTATCGCGGGCTCATTCCGCCCCAGTACCGCGACTTCATCAGCCTGGAGTCCCAGGCTGACGCCGCCCGCACACTCGAGACCTCGGTGGTCCCGGGGTTGCTGCAGACCGCCGACTACGCGCGCGCGGTGACCCGGTCCTCGGTGGACGGACTGCCGGCCGCCCAGCTCGATTCCCTGGTGGAGGTCAGGCTCGCCCGGCAGAGCGTCCTCCACTCGCCCCGGCCGCTGCGGCTCAGCGCCGTGATCGACGAGGCCGTGCTGAGGCGGAAGGTGGGCGGCCCCCGGGTCATGGAGGAACAACTGCACCATCTGACACGTGTAGCCCAACTGCCCCACGTGACACTTCAGTTACTGCCGTTCACGGCCGGGAGCTATATCGGCCTCACCGGACCTTTCGTTATCTTCTCCTTTCCGAACACTTCTGATCTGGATGTGGTCGTTCTTGACCATTTGACGAGTAGTCTCTACCTGGAGCGGAGAGAAGACCTTGAGGCGTACAGCTCGGCCTTCCACACGATGCAGGGTCACGCACTGTCGCCGGAGCGTTCGCTGGACCTCATCGCCGTGGTAGGCCACGGCGGTTAGGCGGGAACTTTCAGACTGCCCGAGGGGGGCACGATGTCCGACCGTCTCGCACAGCCCGCACCCAGGTGGCGGCGCAGCAGCCGCAGCACGGGGATGAACAACTGCGTGGAAACCGCACCGCTCGGCGACGACCGGCTCGCCGTACGGGACTCCAAGGACGCGCGACTGCCGCCGCTGCGCTTCTCGGCGAGGGCGTGGACGTCCTTCGTGGCCGGACTCCGCGACCGCCCGGTCAGCTGACCGGCAGGGGCGCCGTCGCGAGGACGGTGCCCACGGCGGTCGCGATCTGCTCCTGCGTCAGGTCGGCACGGGCGGTCAGCCTCAGCCTGGAGATCCCGTCCGGCACCGACGGTGGCCGGAAGCACCCCACCGCGAGACCCGCCGCGCGGCAGTCGGCGGCCCAGCGCACCGCGGACTCCGCCGAGGGGGCGCGGACCGACACGACGGCCGCGTCGGGGCGCACCGCGGTCAGTCCGGCCGCCGTCAGCCGGCCGTGCAGTTCGACGGCGACGGCCCCGGCCCTCGCCGCGCGTTCGGGTTCGCGGCGCAGCAGTCGCAGCGCGCCCAGAGCCGCGCCGACGGCCGCCGGTGCGAGACCGGTGTCGAAGATGAACGTACGGGCCGTGTTGACCAGATGGCGGATGACCCGGGCGGGCCCTAGCACCGCTCCGCCCTGGCTGCCGAGCGACTTGGAGAGGGTGAGTGTGGCGACGATCCCCTCGCCGCCCGCGAGTCCGGCGGCCGCGAGCGCGCCGCGCCCTCCCTCGCCCAGGACGCCCAGCCCGTGCGCGTCGTCCACGAGAAGGGCAGCGCCCGCGTCGCGGCAGACGTCGGCCAGTCCTGCGAGCGGGGCGGCGTCGCCGTCCACCGAGAAGACGGAGTCGGTCACGGTCAGCGCCCGTCCGCCGTGCGCGTGGAGCGCCTTTCGCACGGCCTCGGGGTCCGCGTGCGGCACGACGGCGGTGGCGGCCCGGGAGAGCCGGCAGCCGTCGACGATCGAGGCATGGTTACCCGCGTCGGAGACGATCAGCGAATCGTGTCCGGTGAGCGCCGTGAGTGCGGCGAGGTTGGCCGCGTAACCGGAGGAGAACACCAGGGCGGCCTCGAATCCGCAGAAGGCCGCCAGTTCGCTTTCGAGTTCGGCGTGCAGCGCGGTGGATCCGGTGACGAGCCGCGAGCCGGTGGCACCCGCGCCCCATGTCCGTGCCGCCTCGGCAGCGGCCGCCGTGACCTCGGGGCTCCGGCTCAGACCCAGGTAGTCGTTGCTCGCGAGGTCCAGCAGTTCCGTCTCGGCGGCCCGGGGGCGCAGCGTCCGGACGAGTCCGGCGTCGGCACGGCGGCGGGCCTCGTCGTCGATCCAGTCGAACGGGGCGTAGGACATGAGCGGGTCCTTTTTTGTAGGCAGCTCACAGACCCTAACCGGGCGTGCAACAGGCCAGGGTGTGGCAATACACACAGCATCGACCGGCTCTATTGTCCGGTTCCTCCTTGGCCGATGGCGGCCCCGTACGTCAGGATCAACGCCATGGACCTGCTGAACACGCTGGTGGACAAGGGGCTGCGGCGCGAACTGCCGACCCGGGACGAAGCGCTCGCCGTGCTGGCGACCTCCGACGACGAACTGCTCGAGGTGGTGGCCGCGGCCGGAAAGGTGCGCCGCCAGTGGTTCGGCCGGCGCGTCAAACTCAACTACCTGGTGAACCTGAAGTCCGGGCTCTGCCCCGAGGACTGCTCGTACTGCTCGCAGCGGCTCGGCTCCAAGGCGGAGATCCTCAAGTACACCTGGCTGAAACCGGACGAGGCGAAGAAGGCCGCCGCCGCGGGAGTGGCCGGCGGTGCCAAGCGGGTGTGCCTGGTGGCCAGCGGCCGAGGGCCGACCGACCGCGACGTCGACCGGGTGTCGCAGACGATCGAGGCCATCAAGGAGCAGCACGAGGGCGTCGAGGTGTGTGCCTGCCTCGGCCTGCTGTCGGAGGGCCAGGCCGACCGGCTGAGGTCTGCGGGTGCCGACGCGTACAACCACAACCTCAACACCTCGGAGGGTACGTACGGGGACATCACGACCACCCACACGTACGCCGACCGGGTCGACACCGTCCAGCAGGCCCAGGCCGCCGGGCTTTCGGCGTGCTCCGGTCTGATCGCCGGCATGGGCGAGACCGACGCCGACCTGGTGGACGTCGTCTTCTCGCTGCGTGCGCTGGATCCCGACTCGGTACCGGTGAACTTCCTGATCCCCATGGAGGGGACCCCGCTCGCGAAGGACTGGCACCTCACGCCGCAGCGGTGTCTGCGCATCCTGGCGATGGTCAGGTTCGTGTGCCCGGACGTCGAGGTGCGGCTCGCGGGCGGCCGCGAGGTCCACCTTCGTTCGATGCAGCCGCTCGCCCTGAATCTGGTCAATTCCATCTTCCTGGGTGACTATCTGACCAGTGAGGGCCAGTCGGGACAGACCGACCTCGACATGATCGCGGACGCCGGCTTCGAGGTGGAGGGAGCGGACACGCGGACGCTCCCCGGGCACCGCGCCCCCGTGGCCGGCGGCTGCGGTTCGCACGAGGGCGGCTGCTCTCCGTGCGGTGACACCGCCGAGACGGCTCCCGAGCCGTCCGAGGCCCTGGCGGCGCGCACGGACCTCGTGGCGGTCCGCCGTCGCGGCGCCGGGACGGACCTCGCACCCAATGCCTGATCAGCTCCGCCCGGCAGAGATCCGCGCCCTGGACCGGGCCCACGTCTGGCACCCCTACGGCCCGATGCCGGGCCGCCAGGAGCCGCTGATCGTGGAGTCCGCGTCCGGGGTGCGCCTCCGGCTCGCCGAACCCGCCCACGGTCAGCGCGAGTTGGTGGACGGCATGTCGTCATGGTGGTCGGCGGTCCACGGCTACAACCATCCGGTGCTCAACGAGGCCGCCCGCGGCCAGCTGGACCGGATGAGCCATGTGATGTTCGGCGGGCTCACGCACGAGCCCGCCGTGCGGCTGGCGACACGGCTGGTGGAGATCACTCCGGAGCCTCTGCAGCACGTCTTCCTCGCAGATTCGGGGTCGGTCTCCGTCGAGGTCGCGGTGAAGATGTGCCTGCAGTACTGGCGTTCGGCGGGGCGGCCCTCCAAGCGCCGGCTGCTGACCTGGCGCGGTGGATACCACGGGGACACCTGGCAGCCCATGTCCGTGTGCGACCCCGAGGGCGGGATGCACGAGCTGTGGTCGGGTTCCCTCCCCCGGCAGATCTTCGCGGACGCCCCTCCGGACGGCTTCGACGCCGAACCGGACGCCGGCTACGAGAGGCATCTGCGCGAGCTGGTGGCCGCCCATGCCGATGAGCTGGCAGCGGTGATCGTGGAGCCCGTGGTTCAGGGTGCGGGCGGAATGCGTTTCCACTCCCCCGCGTATCTGCGGGTGCTCCGCGAGGCGTGCGACGCGCACGACGTACTACTGGTGTTCGACGAGATCGCGACGGGTTTCGGCCGTACCGGGCAGCTGTTCGCGGCCGGGCACGCAGGGGTGTCACCGGATGTCATGTGTGTCGGCAAGGCACTGACCGGCGGGTATCTCACGCTGGCGGCGACACTGTGCACCTCGCGGGTGGCGGAGGGCATTTCGAGCGGAGACGTGCCGGTACTGGCACACGGGCCGACGTTCATGGGCAACCCGCTCGCCTCGGCGGTGGCCTGCGCGTCCGTGGACCTCCTGCTGGGCCAGGACTGGGAGCTGGAGGTGAAGCGGATCGGCACGGGACTGCGACAAGGGCTGGCCGAGGCAACCGATGTGCCGGGCGTACGTGACGTCCGGGTGCTGGGCGCGATCGGGGTCGTGCAGCTCGACCACGAGGTGGACATGGCGGCCGCGACACGGGCCGCTGTCCGCGAGGGCGTATGGCTGCGTCCGTTCCGGGATCTCGTGTACACGATGCCGCCCTATGTGACCGGCGACGACGATGTGGCACGGATCTGCCGGGCAGTGTGCGCCGCGGCGAAGGAGGGCTGAGATGACGATCCTCGTGGTGACCGGTACGGGCACCGAGATCGGCAAGACCATCGTGACCGCAGCGGTTGCGGCCGCATTCCGGGATCTCCGGGTCGCGGTCCTCAAGCCCGCCCAGACGGGACTCGCCCCGGGCGAACCGGGGGACGCCGCCGAGGTGGTGCGGCTGGCGGGCGCCCACGTCACTGCGGTCGAACTGGCACGTTTCCCCGAGCCTTTGGCACCTGAGACGGCGGCACGCCGAGCCGGTCTCGCGCCCGTACGCCCGTACGAGATCGCCGAAGCCGCCCAGAAGCTGGCGACGGAGCACGACCTGGTGCTGGTCGAGGGCGCGGGCGGGCTGCTCGTCCGCTACGACGAGCAGGGGGCCACGCTCGCGGACGCCGCGCGGCTGATGGCGGCGCCCGTGCTGGTGGTGGCGCCCGCCGGCCTTGGCACGCTCAACGCCACCGCGCTGACGACCGAGGCGCTGCGGGCACGAGGGCTTTCGTGTCCCGGAGTGGTGGTCGGGAGCATGCCGGCCGAGCCCGATCTGGCCTCACGGTGCAACATCGACGACCTTCCGGTCGCGGCGGGCGCCCCGCTGCTCGGTGCGGTGCCGGCCGGAGCGGGAGCGCTGGAACCGGCTGCATTCCGGGCGCGGGCGGCAAGTTGGCTGGCACCGGAGCTCGGCGGGAATCGACCCGCCGGATGAAGGGCTGAGCGGGGCCCGTACGGGGGAGAATCCAAGGAGAGCCGTATTCACGTGCCCTCCGAGGAGGCCCGATCATGCGTCGGCGCAGCACACCTGTCCCCCGGGACGCGGTGCACCACCCGGTATTCGCCCGCTTCTACGCCCGGCTGAGCGTGACCGCCGACCTCAAGGGAGGTGTGGCGGCCCATCGCGACGAACTCCTCGCCGGCCTCTCCGGCCGCGTCATCGAGATCGGCGCGGGTAACGGCCTCAATTTCGCGCACTACCCGGGGGCCGTGTCCGAAGTGGTGGCGATCGAGCCCGAGCGCAGCCTGCGACAGATGGCGGCCGATGCGGCGCTGCGCGCGGAGGTGCCGGTCGATGTGGTGCCGGGGACGGCCGAGGCACTGCCGGTCAAGAGCGAGGGGTTCGACGCGGCGGTGGCCTCGCTCGTCCTGTGCACCGTGAGGGACCTGCCCCGGGCGCTGGCAGAGATCAAACGGGTGCTGAGGCCGGGCGGCGAGCTGCGCTTCTTCGAGCACACCCTTGCACCCGGCCGGGCACTGGCCACGGCGCAGCGTGCGGCGGACCGCACACTCTGGCCGCTGCTCTTCGGGGGCTGTCACACGGCGCGGGACACCGTCGCGGCCATCGAGGAGGCCGGCTTCGAGCTGGGGGTGTACCGCAGGTTCCGCATCCCGGACAAGGGCGTGCAGCTGCCGAGCTCCCCGTGTGTGCTCGGTGTGGCCCGTCGGTCCGCCGTGGTGGACCGCTCGGCGGAGGTGGGCTGAGGACTCCCGGTCACAGGCTCCACCGGCGCAGCTCGTCGGCGATACTCCGGACGTCGGCCTTGCCCTCCTTCACCAGCCGGGCCAGATCGCGCACCTGCTCGGGAGAGGTGATGACCTTCAGCCCTGAAGCGACGAGATAGCCGTATGCGACGGCGGAGGCGAACATCGCGTTGGAGTGCTCGAGCGCGGGCACATGGAGGAGCAGTTGCAGCATGGCGGCTGCCCGGGAGTGCGGATCGCTGTAGACGGGGCTGCCGAAGATCTCCGCCTCGTGCCGGCTGACAGCGGCGACGAGTGCACCCCAGTCGACGACCTGTGGATCACCGGGCGTCTTGTGCTCGGCGACCATGAGCAGCCAGGAAAGGTCGATCTGCAGGTTCAACGGGTGCCTTTGCGCTCCGGGCCGAACTCCTCGGCGAACACCGACTCGTACTGCTTCATGAAGTCGGCCGCGGCCTCGACGAAGGTGTGTCCCACCTCGCCCGCATCCTGTTTGACGAGTTCCTCTATGTAGCGGTTCACGCTCATCCCCCGCTGCAGGGCGCGCTGTCGCGCCGCCTCGGCGGTGGCCTCGTCCACTCGAACGTTCAGCTGAGTCTTGGGCACGTCATCACGCTAGCGCGTGTGCGCTAGCACTCGCAAGGGGAGCGGGGCGACGCACCGACAGCTCTCGGGACCGGCGGTGGTCCATCGTGCGGGAGCCGGGCACTGCGGGCCGGGGCGCCACAGGTGTTCCGGTGGCTGCCGGCGCGCACCGGGAAGCAGCGTCGTGGAGCAGCGCCGTGGGGCAGCGCCGTGGGGCAGCGCCGTTAGTGGCGCCGTTGAGCAGCGCCGGAAAATGGTCGCCCGCCGCCCGAGCTCTCTGGTTGGCTCGAACCATGACCGATCTTGATATCCGCTGTGCGGGCCTCTCCGACATCGACGCTGTTCTGCGGTTCTGGCGCGAGGCCGCGGAAGGCACCAGCATCACCGACGACCACGACGGAGTGGCCCGGCTGATCTCGCGGGACCCCGACGCCCTGCTCCTCGCGGAACGCGACGGGCGGATCACCGGGACCGTCATAGCCGGGTTCGACGGATGGCGGTGCTCCGCATACCGGCTCGCGGTGCACCCGGACTGCCGCCGGCAAGGCATCGCCACAGCCCTGTTGGACGCCGCGGAGCGACGGTTCCTCGCCCTCGGGGGGCGACGGATCGACGCCATGGTCCTGGAGGCAAACGAACAGGCGCATCACACATGGGGCGCGGCTGACTACCATCGCGAGGACCACTGGCGGCGCTGGGTCAAGTCCCTCTGAACGCGACCAGGGCCGCCAGAGGCCTGTGACCAGCCGCAATCCGTACGCCGTACACGGCATTTTGCCGGTCCTTTACTATGGATCCTCGACCGTCCGACCCTTTCGAAAGGTGTGAGCGTCCGCCCATGGGCGAGCCCCCCAGTAGTCGACACCGCCGACATCGCGCGATCCTTCTGCCCCTGCCCGATCATGGGACGGAGGTGAACCGATGACCGAAGTGCTTCTGCTCCTCGTGGCGCTGCTGCTCTCCCTCGCCTGCGGTGCGTTCGTGGCGGCCGAGTTCTCTCTGACCACCGTGGAGCGCGGCGAGCTCGAACGGGCCGTCGAGCGAGGGGACAGGGGTGCGGCGGGAGCGCTCAAGGCCGTACGCAGCCTCACCTACCAGCTCTCCGGCGCGCAGCTCGGCATCACCGTCACCAACCTGGTCGTGGGCATGCTCTCCGAGCCGTCCATCTCCAAGCTGATCCAGGGACCGGTGGAAGCGACCGGACTGTCGCCCGGTGTGTCCTCCTCACTGGCTCTCGTGATCGGCACCGCGCTGTCCACCGTGGTCCTGATGGTGGTCGGTGAGCTCGTCCCGAAGAACTGGGCGATCTCCTCCCCCCTGGCCGTCGCCCGGACGGTCGCCGCGCCGCAGCGCGCCTTCACGGCAGTCTTCCGGCCCTTCATCAGCCACCTCAACAACACCGCCAACCGGATCGTGCGGCGCTTCGGCCTCGAGCCGGCAGAGGAGCTGGCCTCGGCGCGCAGCCCGCAGGAGCTCGTGGCCCTGGCCCGACACTCCGCGAAGGAGGGCGCGCTCGAGGCGGACACCGCGGAGCTCTTCGTACGCACCCTCAACCTGTCCGAACTGACCGCGGAGAACGTGATGACCCCCCGGGTCCAGGTCACCGCCCTCGAGGTCCAGGCGACCGCCGAGGACGTCGCGAACGCCACCCGGGCCACCGGTCTCTCCCGGTTCCCCGTCTACCGGGGCAGCCTGGACACGGTCGTCGGCGTCGCTCACATCAAGGACGTACTGGCCATTCCCGCCGAGCAGCGGCCCCGTAAGCGGGTGTCGGACATGCTCCGCGAACCACTGCTCGTGCCGGAGACCCTCACCGTGGACCGCCTGCTGGACCGCCTCTCCGGAAAGCTGGCCATGGCCGTCGTCATCGACGAGTACGGCGGCACGGCGGGAGTCGTGACGCTGGAGGACATCGTGGAGGAAGTCGTCGGCGAGGTGCGGGACGAGCACGACCCGCACGAGACCCCCGACCTGGCGGCCGCCGGTGAGGACGCGGACGGACGCACACTGTGGTCCGCCGACGGAGCGGCCCGCACGGACCAGCTCCGCACCATCGGACTGCGAGTACCGGACGGACCGTACGAAACACTCGCCGGGCTGATCGCCACGCGGGTCGGCCGCATTCCGGTGGTCGGCGACACCGTCGAGCTCACGGGCTGGCGGATCGACGTGGTGGACGCCTCGGGGCATCGCGCCGCGCGTGCGCTGCTGCACGCGCCGCTGCCCGGTAGCGACGAGCCGGCGGAGGACGAACGATGATCGCCGTCCAGCTCTTCATCGGCTTGCTGACCCTGGTCGTCAACGCCTTCTTCGTCGGCGCGGAGTTCGCGCTGATCTCCGTACGCCGCAGTCAGATCGAGCCCGCGGCCGAAGCCGGGGACCGGCGGGCCCGCAGCGTCATCTGGGGCCTCGAGCACGTGTCGGCGCTCCTCGCGGCGGCCCAGCTGGGCATCACGCTCTGCACCCTGGTGCTGGGTATCGTCGCCGAGCCGGCCATCGCCCATCTGCTGGAGCCCGTCTTCGACGCGGTGGGGGTGCCGCACGGGCTGGTGCACCCGATCTCGTTCGTCATCGCCCTGACCGTGGCGACGTATCTGCACATGCTGCTCGGCGAGATGGTGCCGAAGAACATCGCACTCGCCGAGCCCGCCCGCACCGCGCTGCTGCTCGGCCCGCCGCTGGTGACTCTCGCCAGGGCGCTGAAGCCGGTGATCTTCACGATCAACGCCTTCGCGAACACACTGCTCAAACTGCTGCGGGTGGAGACCAAGGACGAGGTCTCCGCGACGTTCTCCGACGACGAACTGGCACGCCTCGTCAAGGACGCCGAGGACTCCGGGCTCGTCGACGACCGCTCGGCGGACCGCCTGCGCCATGCGCTGGAGCTGGGCCGACGCCCGGTCCGGGACGTACTCCTTCCGGTCGACCGGGTGCTGTACACCCGGGTCGGCACGACCCCGGAGGAGCTGGAGCGGCTCTCCCACGAGTCCGGCTTCTCGCGCTTCCCGGTGATGGACAGCGAGCAGCGCATCATCGGCTACCTCCATGTGAAGGACGCCCTGGACGCCGCACCGCGCGATGTGCCGTTCCCGGTGACGGCCCTGCGGCCTATCGCCCGGGTGCGTGCTGCGACGCCACTGGACGACGTACTGACCGCGCTGCGGCGTAGCCGTACGCATCTGGCAGCCGTTCTCGACGAGGACGGCCGGCTGGCCGGCATGATCACGATGGAGGACGTACTGCGCGAGCTGGTGGGCAGGCACCAGGCGCGCTGACGTCGGCTTCGGCTTCGGTCCGGGTCCGGGTCCGGGTTCGGTCCGGGTCCGGCTTCGGTCCGGTTCGGGTTCCGGTTCGGGTCCGGGTAACGCTACGAGGAGGGGCGCGGCTGCGGTCGCGCCCCTTTTCGTGCCTCGCCGGCTACCGGCAACTGTCACTCCCGCGGGCCCGGCAGGGAGTCGGCGTCGCGGTACGATCAGCAACGCCATGGAATTGAATGCCTCCTACACCAGCTTTGTCGCAGTCGGCGACTCGTTCACCGAGGGCATGTCGGATCTGCTGCCCGACGGCTCCTACCGCGGCTGGGCCGACGTCCTCGCCGCCCGTCTCGCGGCCCGCGCGCCCGGATTCCGGTACGCCAACCTCGCCGTACGGGGAAAGCTCATCAGGCAGATCGTGGACGAGCAGGTCGCCGTCGCCGCGGCACTGCAGCCGGATGTGATCACGCTCGTCGGCGGGCTCAACGACACTCTGCGGCCGAAGTGCGACATGGGCATGGTCCGTGACCGGCTGGAGGAGGCGGTGGAGCGTCTCGCGCCGTCGTGCAAGACCTTGGTGCTGATGCGCAGTCCGGGCCGGAACGGCCCGGTGATGGAGCGCTTCCGTCCGCGCATGGAGGAGCTGTTCCTGCTGATCGGTGACCTGGCCGAGCGCCATGGCGCACTGGTGGCCGATCTGTACAGCGCGCCGTCGCTGGGCGATCCACGGATGTGGGACGTCGACCGGCTGCACCTCACTGCCGAGGGACATCGCAGGGTCGCGGAGGCGGTCTGGCAGACGCTGGGGCTTCCTGCCGAGAGTGACTGGCAGACCCCGATGCCCGCGTCGGCGTCCGCGCGGTGGGCGCAGCGACGGATCGACGACGTCCGGTTCGCCCGGCAGCATCTGATGCCATGGATCGGGCGGCGCCTGACCGGACGGTCGTCCGGGGACGGCCGGGCCGGCTCACAGTTCGACGCGGGGCTGGGGAAGGCGTTCTGGATCACCCCCGAGGACGGGGCGGCCCCCGGCCCGGTGGCGGGCTGGCGTCGGCTGGACGGCTGACCGCCCTGCCGGAACGGCACGTACGTCCTGTCGTCGAGTCGGCGCCGTTCTTCAGCGGCGGGTGGCGCTGATGGTGCTCCCCACCCTGAGGCATGTCGCGGACCCGAATGAAGCGACCGCCCTTCTGCGCGGCTGCTTCGTACATCCCGCGTCCCGGGGAGATCGTGCGCTCCCTCGCCGACGGGCTCGATCCGATCGAACCGAAGTTCGGTTCGATCAGCCTGTGGCACCCCGCGGAGTCTGTGGCCGGTGAGCCCGGCGGACCAGCAGAGCCTCGTGGCCGCAAGGCCCTGAGGACCGGCGGCCCGGCAACGGCGCTGCCGGAGGGCGGGCAGCGCCTTCGTAGGAAGCCACATACCGGCCCGCGGCGCGGACCTGCAGAAACCGCCAGTAGAATCGGGACACGTGACTGCTGTGTCTGCGAAGCCTCGCATCCCCAATGTCCTGGCCGGCCGCTATGCCTCTACGGAGCTGGCCGTCCTCTGGTCCCCCGAGCAGAAGGTGAAGCTGGAACGTCAGCTGTGGCTGGCGGTGCTGCGCGCTCAGAAGGACCTCGGGATCGAGGTACCCGACGCGGCGCTGGCCGACTACGAGCGCGTGATCGACCAGGTCGACCTCGTTTCGATCGCCGAGCGTGAGAAGGTCACCCGGCACGACGTGAAGGCCCGGATCGAGGAGTTCAACGCTCTCGCCGGCCATGAGCAGGTCCACAAGGGCATGACGTCCCGGGACCTCACCGAGAATGTCGAGCAGCTGCAGATCCGGCTCTCACTGGAGCTGATGCGCGACCGTACGGTGGCGGTTCTGGCGCGGCTGGGCAAGCTCGCGGCGGAGTACAGCGAGCTGGTAATGGCCGGCCGTTCGCACAACGTCGCCGCGCAGGCGACGACGCTCGGCAAGCGTTTCGCCACCGCCGCGGACGAGCTGCTGGTTGCCTACGGGCGGCTGGAAGACCTGCTGGGCCGTTACCCGCTGCGCGGCATCAAGGGGCCCGTCGGCACGGCACAGGACATGCTGGACCTGCTCGGCGGCGACGCGGGCAAGCTCGCCGACCTGGAGCAGCGCATCGCCGGGCACCTCGGCTTCGCGCACGCCTTCACCTCCGTCGGCCAGGTCTACCCCCGTTCCCTCGACTACGACGTGGTGACCGCGCTGGTGCAGTTGGCCGCCGCCCCCTCGTCGGTCGCCAAGACCATCCGGCTGATGGCCGGGCACGAGCTGGTGACCGAGGGCTTCAAGCCGGGCCAGGTCGGCTCGTCGGCGATGCCGCACAAGATGAACACCCGCTCCTGCGAGCGCGTCAACGGCCTGATGGTGATCCTTCGCGGCTACGCGTCGATGACGGGCGAGCTGGCGGGTGACCAGTGGAACGAGGGCGATGTGTCCTGCTCCGTGGTCCGCCGGGTCGCGCTGCCGGACGCATTCTTCGCCTTCGACGGTCTGCTGGAGACCTTCCTCACCGTCCTCGACGAGTTCGGTGCGTTCCCCGCGGTCGTGGCACGTGAGCTGGACCGCTACCTCCCCTTCCTCGCCACGACCAAGGTGCTGATGGGCGCGGTGCGGGCCGGGGTCGGCCGCGAGGTCGCACACGAGGCCATCAAGGAGAACGCGGTCGCCTCGGCTCTTGCCATGCGGGAGCAGGGCGCGGAGCGCAACGAGCTGCTCGACAAGCTGGCCGCCGACGAGCGGATCCCGCTCGACCGCGGTGAGCTCGATGCCCTGATGGCTGACAAGCTCTCGTTCACCGGGGCGGCGGGCGATCAGGTCGCGTCTCTGGTGTCCAGGATCGAGGAGATCGCCAAGCAGCACCCGGAGGCTGCCGCGTACACCCCCGGCTCCATCCTCTGACGGCCGCCACCGCTGCCGGATGACACCCGAAGAGCTTCAGGCCGCCCGCGATCGCGTCGTACCCGACGTGGTCGCGGGCGGTCTGCGTGTGCTGTTCTGCGGAATCAACCCGAGCCTCATGACTGCTGCCACGGGGCACCACTTCGCCCATCCGGGCAATCGCTTCTGGCCGGTGCTGCATCAGTCGGGCTTCACGCCCAGGCAGCTGAAGCCGTCGGAACAGGATCAGCTTCCGGGATTCGGCCTGGGCATCACCAATGTGGTGGCGAGAGCCACGGCGCGGGCGGACGAGCTCGGCACGGAAGAATTCCGCGAGGGCGGAAGAACGCTGTCGGCCAAGGTGGAAGAGCTGGGCCCCCAGTGGCTGGCCGTCGTCGGCGTCACCGCTTATCGCACAGCTTTCGGCGATCGCCGCGCGCAGATCGGCCCCCAGGAGCGGACCATCGGCGGCGCGCGCGTCTGGGCGCTGCCCAACCCGAGTGGACTCAACGCCCACTGGACGGTGAGCACCATGGCGGGCGAGTACGCCCGCTTGTTGGCTGCGGTCGGCCGGGGCGCCTGCAGCTAGGGGTTGTCCGCCAAGTCCCGCCTGGCACGTACTGCCACGGACCCGCGCCGCAGAACCGGACACCCTCGCCGCTCAGGGCGGGTCGACCACGGTGACCAGAACCCCCAACTCGCAGCCCGGTCCGTCATCCTCCTGGTAGAGCACCACGGCAACCCACCGGCCGCCCGTACGCCACAGCTGGAGGTACTCGCAGCTCGCGACTGGTTCAGCCCAGGGCTCCGCTATCACCTCCCCCGCCGTCATCCGTTCCTGTGCGCTCCACAGGCTGACGACCTGCGGTTCACCCCAGCGCAGCGTGAGCAGTGTGAGCAGCGCGTCGTGTTCAGCCAGGCATTGGACTCGGTGTTCTACGCGGTCTGCTCCGTCTCCTTCCTCGTGGCCGTCCTCGCCGATGAGGAGCGCCGTGTGGTAGCCAGGTCCGCTGACTCCCGAGCCCGACGGAAGGCGCTCCAGGGGGAAGTCCTTGGTGCGCATCCCGTCGATGAGGCGGAGGTGATGTGCGGTGGTCATACCGTCAGTAAACCTCCCGGCACTGACACATGGCCCCCACCAGGCGCCGTCGGCCACCGGCACATGGGCGCCCACCAGCCAGCCCTTCGCCTCCCGAGGTACTGACGCCGACCACCCGAACTGCGGGCAGCGAGCCGAACCCACTCCACCACCGCGGCTCAGGCGTCCCGCTTGCGCAGGGTCCACCAGCCTGCGACCAGCGCGGCAGCGGCCCACCCTGCGGTGACGGCAAGCCCCGTCCACGGCCCGAGGCTCCCCTCATGAGTTCCATGGAGCACCAACTGCCCCGCCTGGTCCGGGAGATACTGGGCCACGTCTCCCGCTATGTCTCCGACAACGAAGGAGACGACCAGGATGAAGGGGATGAGCAGGCTCAGCACGGCAACCGCGCTGCGCAACACCGCCGTCAGCCCCGCCGCGAGCAAAGCCATCAGAGCGAGGTAGACGCCACCACCGAACGCAGCGCGCAGGGCGCCTGGTTCCCCTGGACCGATCGCGTACTCGCCCATGAACAGCTGGCCCACCAGGAATGTGGCGAAGCTGGTGATCAGCCCTACGACCAGGGCGAGCCCACCGACCACAGCCATCTTCGCGACGTAGAAGAGGCTGCGGCTGGGGACGGCCGTGAGCGATATCCGCAGGGCTCCGTTCAGGAACTCGGACGACAGAGCGGTCGCACCGAAGCTGATGGCCGCGATCTGGCCGAAGTTCAGTGCGTAGAAGGCGGAGAAGAGAAGGTCGTTACCCGGATTGTCGGCCTCTGCCTGACCGACGGTGGAGAAGGCGAGCACGGTGACGGAGATGGTGGCGGCGAAGACCGCTATGAGGGAACCGGAAACGGACCGCACCGATTTGATCTTGATCCACTCGGAGTGCAGTACCGCGGTCGTCGACATGGTCATGCTGGTCAGACCTCCTGGCCGGCGGAGCGGGGCGGCGTGATGGCGGCGAATTCCGTCTCGGTCGCCGTGAGATCGAGGTAGGCCTCTTCCAGCGTGGCCTGCTCATCGACGAGTTCGAGAAGAGGTATGCCTTCGAAGGCGGCCAGGGCGCCGATTTCCTCCGCCGTGGCTCCGTCGACCGTCCAGCGCCCGTTCTCGCCCTGCGCCGGCGCGTACCCCTTGCGGATCAGCGCATCACGCAGCCGCGCGGATTCCGTCGTGCGGAGCCGGACGCCGGGCCGGCTCCGGGAAGCGAGGAACTCCCGCATCGGCATGTCGACAAGGAGCCTCCCCTTACCGAGAACGACCAGGTGATCCGCGAACGAAGAGGTCTCGTTCATCAGGTGGCTGGAGACCAGTACCGTACGGCCTTCGCCGGCCAGCTTCCGCATCAGCTGCCGGATCCAGACGATGCCTTCCGGATCCAGTCCGTTCGACGGCTCGTCCAGCATCACCACCTCCGGATCGCCGAGAAGCGCCGCGGCGATTCCGAGCCGCTGCCGCATTCCGAGCGAGAATGTCTTGATCCGCCGCCCGCCGACCGATTCGAGACCGGCTTCCACGAGCACCTCTTCGACCCTGGCGCCCGCTATGCCGTTGCTGGTGGCGAGGGCGAGCAGGTGATTGCGGGCGGTGCGCGAGCCATGTGCCGCCGTAGCGTCGAGCAACGCACCGACCCGGCGCAGCGGATCGCCCAGTGAGGCGTAGGGGTGTCCACCGATCGTGGCGGAACCGCCGGTCGCCCGGTCCAGGCCGAGGACCAGGCGCATGGTGGTGGACTTGCCCGCGCCGTTGGGCCCGAGGAAGCCGGTCACCCGGCCAGGTCGCACGCTGAACGTGAGGTGGTCCACGGCGCGGGTGGTTGCGAAGTCCTTGGTGAGCTCATGCACGTCGATGCTGGTCATGACTTCAGCCTGGCCCTCGGTCCTGGTCCGCCGCCTCCCCCGCCCGGGTGGATCGTCTCCCTCTCTCGGGGGAGTCGTCCCCCGGCCTGCCCTGGCACGATGGCGGCATGCGCCGCTTCCTCACCATGCTGGCCAGACCGGCCACTTACAGTCGCTGGCTGCACCTGCTCATTCCGGCCGCCGTTGGCAGCGTGTGGTTGTTCATCTCCCCGAGCAAGCCGTGGATGCCATTCCTCTTCGCGATACCCGTCGGGCTGCTTCCGGCGATGCGTCTGGCCGAAGGAGTGCAGGCACAGCTGCTTCTCACACCCGAGCAGCGGGGCCGTCCCGACGCCGCGATCTCCGCCGGTCCTGCCACGACTTGGCCGGACCGCTGGCGCACCGTTGCCTGGCTGGAGCTGCGGCTGGTGCTCGCGGTGGTGACGTGCTTCGCGACGGTCTGGCTGTCGGCGACATCGGTCGATCTCGTGCGAGGTTCGTTCGGAACGGGCCCGAGCGACGTATGGCTGGCCCGTGGTGTCGGGCCCGGCTGGTGGTGCGCCCTGCTCGCACCCCTGCCGATCCTGATACTTCTCGGGTCGGTCGTCCTGTGCGGTGAAGTGGCCGCGGCAGGGGCCCGCGGGCTGCTGGGCCCCTCACCGACCGAGCGGATGACCGCTCTGGAGGAGCGCACCGAGCAACTGCTGGAGCGTAACCGGATAGCGCGCGAGCTTCATGATTCGATCGGACATGCGCTGACGGTCGCGGTTGTCCAGGCAGGAGCTGCCAGGACAGCGGGGAACCCGGAGTTCACCGCTCGGGCACTCGCCGCCATCGAGGAGACGGGACGCAACGCACTGGACGATCTGGAACGCGTGCTCGGGGTGTTGCGCGAGTCCGACGTTCCCGCCAGCGGGCGTCCGACCCTGGCGGAGGCCGACCGGCTGCTGGAGTCGGCCCGCGGCTCCGGCGTGAAGCTCGACGTGGAAATGACGGGGCCACTGGATCTGGTCCCCGGCCCGGTGTCCCGTGAGGGCTACCGGATTCTGCAGGAGTCGCTCACCAATGTGCTGCGTCACGCCGGTGCCGTCCCCGTAAGGGTGAGGATCGTCGTGGTGGAGGAGAGGCTGGAGCTGGAGGTGGCCAACCCCCTCTCAGGATCGCCGCGCGGCCCGGGTGGCGGCAGCGGGCTCAGGGGCATCCGGGAGCGGGCCGCCCTGCTGGGCGGCAAGGCCAGAACCGGCCCGCACGAAGGGGAATGGCGGGTGCACGCGAGCCTCCCCCTGGACCGCATACGCTGACCGGATGCCGGTTACCGTTCTTCTGGTCGACGACGAGCCCCTGGTGCGCGCGGGGCTCCGCGCGGTCCTGGAGGCGCAGCACGATATCGAGGTGGTGGGCGAGGCCGCCGACGGTGCGGCGGTGATCCCCCTCGTGAGACGCCTTCGGCCCGACGTCGTGGCCATGGATGTGCGCATGCCTCTGATGGACGGCATCGAGGCGACCCGGGCGGTTCTGCGCACGGTCGCCGATCCACCGAAGATCCTGGTGGTGACCACGTTCGAGAACGACGAGTACGTGTACGAGGCACTCCGCGCAGGGGCGGACGGGTTCCTGCTCAAGCGCGCCCGGCCGGCGGAGATCGTGCACGCCGTGCGGCTGGTGGCGGAGGGCGAGTCCCTGCTTTTCCCTGCCGCGGTCCGGCAGCTCGCCGCGGAGTACGGCACGAGCGAGGCTCGGGCCGCTATGGACCGGGCGGCGCTCACGGACCGTGAAGCGGCAGTGCTCCGGCTGATGGCCCGCGGCTTGTCCAACGCGGAGATCGCCACCGAGCTCGTCGTAGGGGTGGAGACCGTGAAGACACATGTGAGCTCGGTGCTAGCCAAGTTGGGCGCCAGGGACCGTACGCAGGCGGTGATCGCAGCCTACGAGTCGGGCTTCGTGGCACCACGCTGACCGACGTCGCGCCCGACCGGTACCCGCTCCGGTTCGGGTTCCGCTTCGTCTCTCTCCGGGTGCCGGTCGCCGCCGTCGGGGGCAGCGAGTACGATCCGGCAGACATGCGCACGACCTGGGAGGTCACACGGTGGGCAGGCTGACCGGTGGGGACCCGTCTCTGCTGCGGAGGATCAATTCCGCGGTGGTGCTGCACGCCCTGCGAGGGGCGGATTCGCCCACGCTCACGGACCTGACCCGGATCACAGGCCTGTCGCGGCCCACCGTCGAAGGTGTCGTGGAGGGGCTCTTCGCCGCGGGCCTCGTGGTCGAGGCGCTTCCCGACGAGAGCGGAACCCGGCGCCAGGGCCGTCCCGCCAGGCGGTTCAGGTTCCGTGCCGAGGCCGGGTATCTGCTGGGCGTCGAGATCGGCCCGCACCGGGTCTCCGCCCTTCTGTCCGGTCTGGACGGCCGGATCGTGGGCGCGGGCTCGCGTGACGTCTCCGAGACCGCGTGCGCGGATGACAGGCTCGACCAGGTCAGAGGCATGATCGCCGACGTGCTGCGTCGAGCCGGCGTGCAGCGGAGCAGCTTGCGTGCGGTCGGCGTGGGCAGCCCGGGCATCGTCGAGGCCGACGGCACCGTCCGGCTGGGTACAGCGCTTCCGGACTGGACGGGCCTCGCGCTCGGCGAGAGGCTGCGGCGCTCCTTCCGGTGCCCGGTCCTGGTGGAGAACGACGCCAACGCCGCAGCGGTGGCCGAACACTGGAAGGGAGCGGCGACCGAGTCCGACGACATCGTCTTCGTCCTGGCGGGCCTGAGCCCGGGCGCGGGTTCGCTGATCGGCGGGCGGCTGCACCGTGGCTTCGGCGGTGCGGCCGGGGAGATCGGCGCACTGCATCTGCTGGGCCGCGATGTCACACCGGAACACCTGCTGTCCACGACGGACACCCCGCTGGACCCTCTGGACGAGCAGGCCGTCGCCGCCGTCTTCGCCAAGGCCAGGGACGGCGACGCCGGGGCGCAGGCTGCCGTCGCGCGGTTCATACAACGGCTGGTGCACGACGTAGCGGCCCTGGTGCTGGCGCTCGATCCGGAGATCGTGGTGATCGGCGGGTGGGCCGCCGGCCTGGACGGTGTTCTCGACCCGCTCCGCGACGAGCTCGCCCGTTACTGCCTGCGGCCTCCCCGGGTGGCCCTGTCGCTCCTGGGGGAGGCGGCTGTCGCCACCGGCGCGCTGCGGCTGGCACTGGATCACGTGGAGGAGCAGCTCTTCGCCGTGGAAGGAACGGTGACGGCCCGCCGCTGAGAGCGACGGGCCGTACGGGTTCGGACAGGGCTGCCGGACTGCTGCGATCAGGCCACGGCCTCGGAGGCGAAGAAACCTCCGCACGGGAACCCCTCGATGCGGCCGACAGGCCTTCCGAAGGCGTCAGGAGGCCTTGCGCTCCTGCTCGTCGTGGCTGATCTCCAGCGCGCCCGAATCCCCGAAGGTGAGCCGGCAGGTGTCGGCCCTGTACGTGGCGACTGAGACAGCCGCCGTGCCGGCGGCGGCGAGATACCGAGTGGTGACCACGAGAACGGGTGCGCCCGGGAGCCGGTCGAGTTCCTTCGCGTCGTCCGCGCGTGCCGACCCCAGTTCGACCGAGCGGTCCTGGCCGTCGAGGTCGAGGCGGTGCAGTTCCCTCAGGACGCTTCGGGCCCGGGCAGGTCCGGACGGCGCTTCGATGGCGGAGAGTTCGGGCACGGACGACGTCGGGACGTACAGCAACTCCGCCGCCACAGCCTGCCCATGGGCGACACGGATGCGGCGCACCACGTGTACGAGCTCTCCGGGATCGGTGTCGAGCGTAGCGGCGACGGCGGCAGGAGCAGTCGTGGTGGTGCATTCGAGGGGCTGCCACGCCTCGTCCGTTTCGCCTCCCGCCCAGCCGTGCTGTGCGGTGGCGACGGCCACTCCGACCCGGGGTGGGGCAACGGTCGTGCCCACGCCGCGGCGTCGCTGCAGCCTGCCTTCGAGCTCGAGCTGCTCGAGTGCCTGACGAAGCGTCGCCCTGGCGACACCGAAGCGCGCCGCGAGGTCTCGCTCGTTGGGCAGCACCTCTCCCACCGCGAAGTCCGAGTCGAGTGCCTCACTGAGCACGGTCTTGAGGTGCCAGTACTTCGGCTCCTGCACCGATTCCAGCTGCGTGGTCCCCACCCTGTCCTCCGCATCCGCCCGGTGGCTTGTTTTCCGCGACGTTATTTATTAAAGGTTCCTGCCTTATCGTTCAGACCTTAGGACGGCGAACCACCTTGGTCAAGACCAATCCTCACCCCGTAACGCAGCGAAACGGTCCCCTGCCGCAGAGCGTTCACAGGACGTTCGTGCGGCGGTGAGCCCCGGCAGTACGAAGCCCCACGCCCGACACCACCGGTCGGGTTCGCGGGGCTCGCGTCGAGTGCGGGCTTCATGGAGTTCGCGGGTCGCGGAGCTCGCGAGGTCCGTGGAACCCGTGGGGTCCGTGGAACCCGTGGGGTCCGTGGAACCCGTGGGGTCCCCGGGGACGGCTGCGCGCACCCCCGAAGATCCTGGCCAGGTTTCCGCCCGCGCCACCGATCGCCGCTAAGGGCTGCCCCGTGATCCGCGGCGGGCGCACGACGACAGCTACGGCACCTCGCCGCGTTGTCGGATCGCCCGAATACGCCAGTATGAGGACGCCCCTCCGCCTTGCGATGCACCGCATCCGTCGCCGCGCGCCGATCCACCGGGCATTACGGGGCAGCCCTCAGGACGCGCGCACCCCGGCCAGCTTGTCCGGGTTACGGATGACGTAGACGCACCGGATGACCCCGCCGCCGACTTCGGTCTGGAACACCGTGTCCACCTCGCCGTCCACGCTGAACACCAGAGCGGGGCCCCCATTGAGCTCCAGGATCCGCACGTCCGTGGTGGCGGACCGGGCCTGCCCCACGGCAAGGAGGAAGCGGCCGACCTTGTCCGCGGTCTCGATGATCCGTCGCGGCGCCTTCGCCTTTCCTCCGCTGTCGCTGACCAGACGTACGTCCGGAGCCAGAAGGGCGAGCAGGCGCTCGAGGTCCCCACCGGACGCGGCGGCGAGGAAGCGCTCGGTGAGATCGCGCCGCACGGCCGGATCCACGTCGTACCGCGGCTTGCGCTCATCCACATGACGCCTTGCGCGGCCGGCGAGCTGCCGTACCGCTGCTTCGGAACGGTCGAGGGTGGCCCCGATGTCCGCGTACGGGAAACCGAAGGCCTCACGCAGGACGAATACCGCACGCTCCAGCGGGGAGAGGGACTCGAGGACGACGAGCAAGGCGAGGGACACGGAGTCGGCGAGCACGGCGCGCTCCGTCGAATCAGGGACGGCCGGGCCGAATTCGGTGACCACGGGTTCGGGCAGCCAGGGCCCCACGTACGCCTCGCGCCGGGACCGCAGATGGCGCAGACGGTCGATGGCCAGACGCGTGGTGATCCGTACGAGAAAGGCCCTCGGCTCCCGCACCTCGTCACGCTCGGCCGACGACCAGCGCAGCCATGCCTCCTGCACCACGTCCTCGGCGTCGGCGACACGGCCGAGCATGCGGTAGGCGACCCCGGTGAGGAAGGGCCGGTGTTCTTCGAAGAGCTCGGTCACGGTGTCGGCAGTCACTTTTCCATCCCAGCCGACGCACCGCAGGGTGTCCAGCGGGAATCGGCGCCTGCCCCTTGAACTGGAAGCTACCCGACGGTAATCATTGCTGACGGCCCGTCTCATTCCGTCCCAGCCCGCCAGGTCCGTCCCGAGGAGCAGCATGGCCACCACGGTCTCGTTCGCAGTCGATTCTCCCGCCGGCCGTCGTACGGTCGAGATGGCGTACGAACGAATCGGTTCGGGTGAGCCGCTGGTGCTGCTGCACGGAATCGGCCATCACCGCCAGGCGTGGGATCCGGTCCTGCGCATCCTGGCGGCCGAGCGCGACGTCATAGCCGTGGACCTGCCCGGATTCGGCGCCTCACCGGCGCTGCCGCACGGGCTCGCCCATGACCTGCGGACCATGGTCCCCGTGCTCGGCTCACTCTTCGACGCGCTCGGGGTGGAACGGCCGCACGTCGCCGGGAACTCCCTGGGGGGCCTGCTGGCTCTGGAGTTGGGCCGCGAGAAGCTGGTGCGTTCGGTGACGGCGCTGTCCCCTGCCGGCTTCTGGACGCAGAGCGAGCGCCGCTACGCCTTCGGTGTGCTGCAGGCGATGCGTGTCGCGGCCCGCTCGATGCCGATGCCGCTGATCGAGCGGCTCTCGAAGAGCTCGCCCGGCCGCACCGTCCTGACCAGCACCATCTACGCGCGACCAGGCCGCCGTTCACCCGATGCGGTCGTGTCGGAGACCGTCGCCCTGCGCGAGGCCACCGGTTTCCGTCAGACCCTCGAGGCCGGCCTGACCGTCGCCTTCACCGATGATGTGCCGGACCTCCCCGTCAGCATCGCCTGGGGCACCAAGGACCGTCTGCTCCTGCCTCGGCAGGGCGTCAGGGCCAAGCACGTGATTCCTGGCGCACGGCTCGTCCGCCTTCCTGGTTGCGGCCACGTCCCGATGAACGACGACCCTGCCGCCGTCGCGCGGGTCGTCCTCGACACGAGCCGCTGACGCCCCGGCGCCGCCCAGAACGCCCGAGCCCAGCGCCACCCCCAGACCCACCAGAACGCTCCCCACCCCCTGGCCCACGCCGTAGGTTCCCGTGCCGACCAGCGGTGCGGTCAGCGCGGCCGATACGGGGATCAGCCCGGAGAAGAGCGTGGCGCGCTCCGCACCGATGCGCCGCATACCGCTGTACCAGCACACGAAGCCGATGACGGTGACGACGGCCGCCTGCCAGAGCAACGCGAGCGTCTCCACCGGTGTGGGCACCCGCAGAACGGCTCCGCCATCCAACAGGACGCCGAGCAGTCCGGATTCCACGGCTGCGACAGCGCACACGGCCGCCGACAGCAGTTTCGGCCCGAGGGGTCGCAGCACCGGCACGGCGAGGACCGCGAAGCCGACCTCTCCGACCAGCGCGCCCACCGAGTAGAGGACCCCCGCCAGGTCGGTCCTGCCCCAGCCCTGGACGGTGAACGCGCCGATGGCCACGAGACCCGCCCCGTACAGGACGGCCCGGGCCGGGCGGCGCCCTTCCAGGGCAGGCACGAGGACGCCTACGACGATGGGCGCGCAGCCGACGAGCACCCCTGGTACCGCTGGTTCCGCCGTGCGTTCCGCGGCCAGGACCGCCAGGTTGAAGCCGACCATTCCGATTGCGGCGAGGGCCCCCAGGCGGCCCCACTGACGCAGGGTCAGCATCCTCAGGGTGGCAGCCGTTCCCGGGCCGCCACCTGAGCGCAGGAGCGGCAGGAGCAACAGGGCGGCCAGACCGTAGCGCAGCGCCTGGCCGCCTGCGTAGGGATAGTCGCCGAGGACACTGTTCGCCGTGAAGGACGCACCGACGAGGGTGCAGGCGAAGGCCGCGAGAAGGGCTCCGCGCAGGGGAGTTGCGTTCATGAGGGCGACGCTAGGTTGTGTCGCGGTCCGGTCTAAGGTCCACTTCCATGACGTCTTCGGGGACCAATCAGCCACCCGGTACGGCCTCGGGGGGCGGAGGACCGGGCGCTTCCGCCGCCTGGGAACTGCTGCTCCCCGTCGCGTCCATCCCCTCACGCCGACGAGGGCGCGCGCTGCAGGCGGCCCTGCGTGATGCCGTGCGTTCGGGCCGGCTGCCGGCCGGGACCCGTCTTCCGGCCAGCCGTGCACTCGCCGCCGACCTCGGGGTGTCGCGAGGGCTGGTGACCGAGGCCTACGAGCAGCTGACGGCGGAGAGCTACCTCCGCGCCGGACGGGGTGCGGGCACCTGGGTGAGCGGATCGGTGCGGCCGGCCGCCGAGGAGGCCCGGGATCTGTCACCGCGCGCGCCCGGCGCACGGGTGGACTTCCGTCCGGGCACCCCGGATCTCGCGCTCTTCCCGCGGAGCGCCTGGGCCGCGGCTCACCGCACGGTCCTGGACCGGCTGCCGCACAGCTCCCTCGGCTATCCGGATCCGCGAGGCCTGCCGGAACTGCGCGTGGCGCTGGCGTCCCTGCTCACCAGGCGCCGAGGTGTGGTGGCCGATCCGGAGCGGGTCGTGGTGTGTTCGGGGGTGGCCCAGGCCACGACTCTGCTCGGGTTCGTCCTGCGCGGGCGTGGTGCGGCGACGGTGGGTGTCGAGGATCCCGGAAGCCCCGAGCACGCCTCACTGTTCGCCTCCACCGGCCTGACGGCGGTTCCGCTGCCGCTCGACGACGAAGGGCTGGCGGTGGGACCACTGATGCGCTCCGGCGTTCGCACCGTGGTCACGACCCCGGCTCATCAGTTCCCCACCGGCATCGCGTACTCCGCCGGGCGACGCGGTGCGCTGCTCGACTGGGCCCGGAGCACCTCGGGTCTGATCATGGAGGATGACTACGACGGCGACTTCCGCTACGACCGGGCGCCTGTCGGGGCGTTGCAGGGTCTGGATCCCGAACACGTCGTGTACACCGGCTCGGTCAGCAAGTCCCTCGCACCCGGCCTGCGTCTCGGCTGGCTGATCGCCCCCGCGTCGATGACGGACGAGATCGTCGCCCGCAAGCGCACGATGGACCTCGGCAATCCGTCGGTCGACCAGGCGGTACTGGCGGACTTCGTCGCGGGCGGCGGCTACGACCGGCAGCTGCGCCGCTGCCAGCGCGCGTACCGGGAGCGCCGCGATTCACTGACGGCAGCCCTGGCCGAGCACTTCCCCGGGACGGAGGTCAGCGGGATCTCCGCGGGTCTGCACATCATCGCCCGGCTGCCCGAACGGTTCGGTCCGCAAGGCGAGTTCCTGCGTCGGGCGGCGGCCGCCGGTATCGCGCTGCGTCCGCTGAGCCAGTGCACGGCTGGCGAGCCGGAGGACGACTCGGTCCGTCTGGTACTGGGCTACGCCCATCTGGCGCCCGCCGCCGTCGAGCACGGCGTCCGGCTTCTGGCCGAGGCGGTCCGCAGGGATCCCGCGGACCGGGACCCGGCGCTCCAGGTCGCGTATCGGATGTGGATCAATGGTCAGTGATGGCCGTCCATGGCCCGGAACCAGGATCGTCCGCCTGACGCGGGCCTGAGGAGGTGCGTGAAAATGGCCGCCGTGGTGCTCGTTCACGGCCTGTACCACTGTCCGGAGCACTTCGCCGTGGTCGCGGAACGCCTGCGGGCCGCAGGAACCGACGTTGTCGTTCCCGAGCTCCACCGAGGCTCACTGCCCGCTGACACAGCCGCGGTCCAGGCAGCCGTCGACTCGCTGCACGAGCCTCCGGTCGTGCTCGGTCACTCCTACGGCGGGTCAGTGATCACCGGGCTGCGCGGAGCGGGCCACCTGGTCTATCTGGCGGCCTTCGTGCCCGATGCCGGCGAGAGCGCGGCCGGTCTGGGCGGGGCGGCCCCGCAACTCCAGGAGGCGATCAGGCCTGAGGCCGACGGCTTCACCAGCCTGCACCCCGGCCGGGCTGTCGACACCCTCTACGGCGACTGTCCCGGACCTCTCGCCGACCGGGCGGCCGGCCTGCTGCGTGCACAGGCCCCCGGCTGCGGGCGGGGAGTCCCGGAACGCCACAGCTGGAAGCACACTCCCTCCACCTACGTCATCTGTGGGCAGGACCGGGCCATCGACCCGGTCCTGCAACGGAAGATGGCCTTGCGCTGCACCGACGCGCGCGAGTGGCAGACGGGGCACTCCCCGTTCGTAGGGCAGCCCGGTCTCATCGTCGAACTCCTCCAGGGACTGCTCGCCACCGACACCCCGCGCACGGGGGATGAAGGAGTCCCAACCGCTCGTCGACGACTGCGATGAGGGCGGTCGCTCCACGGCCCGGGGCGGACCGACCCGTTGTTCATCTGCGGTTGGCGTGCCGGCCGCCGCCGGGGACTAGGTATGAGTCTGCAGATCAGCCTGTACCGACCCGCTGTTCCGGCAGCCCCTCTCGCCCCTGGAGGCGCATCGATGTCGAACCGTCCGCTCATCCCGGCCCCGGGCCGCCGCACCGTGCTGCGCGGCTCGCTCCTGGCCTCGGCCGCGGTCGCCGTGCCCGCAGCGGTCACCGCACCCGCCTTCGCACTGTCGGGCCGGCCGAGCGCGTCGTGGGGCGTGCAGGTCGGTGATGTGACGGCGTCGTCCGCCCTGGTGTGGGTGCGTTCGGACCGCCCCGCCCGGATGGTGGTGGAGACATCCGCGACCGAGTCGTTCCGGCGCGCGCGCACGTGGCACGGCCCCCTGATCGGCGCCCGTACGGACTTCACCGGCACGACCCCGCTGCACGGACTGCCGGCCGGCGAGCAGGTGCACTACCGGGTCACGCTCGCGGACCCGCACGACCCCCGACGCACCGGCAAACCGGTGTACGGCACCTTCCGAACCGCTCCCGCCGTCCGCCGTGACGGAGTGCGGTTCCTCTGGTCCGGCGACATCGCGGGACAGGGGTGGGGCATCAACCCCGACATAGGCGGCTACCGGGTGTACGACGAAATGCGCCGCCTGGACCCTGACTTCTTCCTGTGCAGCGGGGACAACATCTACGCCGACGGGGTGCTCGAGCCCAGCGTGACGCTGCCCGACGGGCGGATCTGGCGCAACATCACGACCCTGGAGAAGTCGAAGGTCGCCGAGACCCTGGACGAGTACCGCGGGAACTTCCGGTACAACCTGCTCGACGACAATCTGCGGGCGTTCAACGCTCAGGTTCCCTCCATCATCCAGTGGGACGACCACGAGGTGCGCAACAACTGGTACCCGGGCCAGATCCTCGACGACGCCCGCTACACCGAGAAGAACGTGGACCTGCTGGCGGCGCGTTCGATGCGTGCGTTCCGCGAGTACTTCCCGGTGCCCACACTGCAGGGGGCGCCGAACGAGAGGCGCATGCACCGTGTGGTGCGGCACGGTCCGCTGCTCGATGTGTTCGTGCTGGACATGAGGTCCTTCCGCAACGCCAACTCCCCCGGCCGCCGGCCCGACGACACCACGGGCATCCTGGGCTCCGAGCAGCTGAACTGGCTCAAGCGGGAGCTCTCGCAGTCCCGTGCCGTGTGGAAGGTGATCGCCGCCGACATGCCGCTGGGGCTGGTGGTCCCGGACGGGGCCACGGACTTCGAGGCGGTCGCGCAGGGCGACCCGGGCGCACCGCTGGGCCGGGAGCTGCAGATCGCCGAGCTGCTGCGCCACATCAAGCACCGGCGTATCACCGGTACCGTCTGGCTGACGGCCGATGTGCACTACACCTCCGCTCAGCATTACGCCCCCGAGCGCGCGGCCTTCAAGGACTTCGCACCGTTCTGGGAGTTCGTCTCGGGCCCGCTGGCGGCCGGCAGCTTCCCCGCGAACGCACTGGACGGCACGTTCGGCCCGGATCGAGTCTTCGTCCGGGCACCGGACCGGGCGAACGTGTCCCCCATGGAGCAGCCGCAGTTCTTCGGGGAGGTCGACATCGACGGCGGGAGCGGGGAGCTGACGGTGAGGCTCCGGGCGCAGGGTGGCACGGTCCTGTTCAGCAAGGTGCTGCAGCCGGGGCGCACCGGGCAGTGAGCGGGGCTCGGGCCTGGTGCCGGACCGGGCACGACCTCGGCGAGGCCATGAGGACCGGCGAGGACCAGGACACGGAAAAGGTGCTGAAGACGACCAGATCCACACGTAACCCATCAGTCACAATGCGTTCGTGACCAGGCAACACCGTTCGGTCACAGTGAAGACATGACTGATGTGACATCCGCGAAGAGTGCCCGCCGTCCGCACCACTGGCGGCGGGACCTGATCGAGCTGGCCGCGCTCTTCACGGCGGTCGCCGTGGCCGACGCGATCGCCAACCTGATCGGGCACCAGCCCGACGGCCCCTATCTGCTCGTGGCCTCGGCCGTGGCCCTGGTCGCCACGGCCGCCTTCCACACCTGGTGGGCACGGCGGCACAGCCACGCACCGCCCCCGGACACCGATACCGGCGCCGATGCGGACATCCCCTCCGCCGGCGCCGACGAGGCCGTCGAAACGGTGCTGTGGCGGATGCGGACGACCGTGCGGGACGCCCCCGGCACCCTGGCAGCCCTCTGCATCGCCCTTGCCCGCCACCGGATCGACATCCTCACCCTGCAGACCCACCCGCTGGCCGAGGGCACGGTCGACGAGTTCCTGCTGCGTGCGCCGGCGGCGCTGCCGGCCCAGCAGCTCACCCGGGAGATCTCCGCCGCCGGCGGGTCCGCCACCTGGATCGAGCGCGCGGACGCTCACGACCTGGTGGACACACCCACCCGGGTCCTCGGCCTGGCCACCCGGACAGCGCTGGACGCGGCCGAGCTCCCGCTGGCTCTGCGCCAGCTCCTGGGCCGGTGCACGATCCACTCGCTGCCGGCCCTGTCGATCACCGGCCGTCCCACCGGGGAGAGCGCCCCGGTGGAAGGCGTCCTGGAGGACACCGTGATGAGGCTGCGGGATCCCTCGGGCGGTGTCATCACCGTCGAGCGTCCCTACCTCCCCTTCACCCCGACGGAGTTCGCCCGCGCCCGGGCCCTGGTCGAGCTCGACGCACGCCTGGGCCCGCGCGTACCGCGCAGCGAGGACGTCCTCACCCTGCCGGAGGGCAACGAGATCACCGTGCGCCGCGCGGACCGCGGCGATCTCGACGCGGCCCTGGCCATGCACGGCCGCTGCTCCGAGCAGACCCTCGGTCTGCGCTATCACGGTCCTGTCCGTGACGCCGACCGCTATCTGGACCACCTGCTGAGCCCCCGCTTCGGCCGCACACTCGCCGTGCAGACGGCCTCCGGCCGGCTGGTGGCGCTCGGCCATCTGCTCTGGGACGGGGACGAGACCGAGGTCGCCCTCCTCGTCGAGGACGACTGGCAGCGCCGCGGTATCGGTTCCGAGCTGCTCGGCCGGCTGGTGGCCCTGGCCGTCGAGGCGGGCTGCGAGAGCGTGTACGCGGTGACACAGGCCCACAACACGGGGATGGTGGCCGCCATGCGGGCACTCGCGCTGCCTCTCGACTACCAGATCGAGGAGGGCACCCTGGTCGTCACCGCCCGGCTCACCGCGGCTCCCGCCCAGCAGTTCGCGCAGCCGATGACGGAAGCGGTGACCCGGTCGGGGGCAGCGTCGTCGTCCCGACCGCTCCCCCGGACCGAGCCGCTCCCCCGGACCGAGCAGGCGGAACAGCACCTCCGTCGCTGAGCGCCTGACACAGATCCGCCCAGAGGTCCTCGACATCCTCGAGGCCGACCGACATACGCAGCAGCCGGTCACCGACACCCGCGGCCCTCCGGTCTCCCTCACCCACGATGCGGTGGCTGATGGAGGCCGGATGCTGGATGAGCGTGTCGACGCTGCCGAGGCTGACGGCCGGCGTGATCAGCCGGACTCCCGCGATGATCCGGTGCGGATCGCCGAACACCTCGAAGGACACCATCGCGCCACCCACCTCGGGGTAGTGGACCCGCGCGACACGGGGATCGGCGGAGAGCCTCCGGGCCAGTTCCGCCGCGGCGGCCGACGCGGCCCGGATCCGTACGGGCAGCGTGGCCAGCCCGCGCAGCAGCAGATAGCCGGCCATGGGGTGCAGTACGCCCCCGGTGGCGAACCGCACCTGCCGCAGGGTCGCGGCGAACTCCTCGTCGCAGGCGACGACGCCGCCCATCACATCGCCGTGACCGCCCAGGTATTTGGTGGCGCTGTGCAGCACGATCCGGGCGCCCTGTTCGAGCGGCCGCTGCAGCACGGGCGTGGCGAAGGTGTTGTCGACGAGGAGCGGCACGGAGCCGCAGGAGTGGGCCACGGCCCGGATGTCGATCTCTGCCAGCGTCGGGTTGGCGGGCGTCTCGACCATCACCAGTCCGGTGTCCGGGCGTATCGCTTCGGCGATGCCCGCCGGATCCGTCCAGGTCACCTCGGTGCCCAGCAGCCCTGCGCTCAGAAGGTGGTCGCTGCAGCCGTAGAGCGGACGCACCGCGACCACGTGGCGCAGCCCCAGGCTCGCGCGGGCCAGCAGGACGGCGGTGAGCGCCGCCATTCCGCTGGCGAAGGCGACTGCGCTCCCGGCGCCTTCGAGCCGGGCCAGTGCCGTTTCGAAGCGTGCCGTCGTCGGGTTGTCCAGCCGTGCGTACACGGGCGGGCCGTCGGGCCTGGCTCCGGTGGCGGCGAAGGCGTCGATGCGCTCGGCCTCGCCCCGGGAGTCGTACGAGGGATAGGTGGTGGACAGATCGATCGGCGCGGCGTGCAGACCGAGAGAGGCGAGATCGTCGCGTCCGGCGTGCACGGCTTCGGTGGCGAGCGCTCTGGACCGGAAGGAGGGCTGGGATGCCAGCGAGGTGGCTTCGGTGTCCATGTCACCAGCCTGAACAGTGACCGGCCGATGGTGCCCGGATGCCGTGCTACGTTCGCCCGATGTCTGAATCCGTCGCTCTGGATCCGGTCGATCTCCATATTCTGCGCCTCCTGCAGAACGATGCGCGGACGACGTACCGGGAGCTCGCCGCCGAAGTCGGAGTGGCCCCGTCCACGTGTCTGGACCGCGTGGCACGGCTGCGCCGGTCCGGTGTGATTCTCGGGCACCGGCTACGGCTCGATCCGGCGCGGCTCGGCCGCGGTCTCGAAGCGCTCCTGCTGGTCCAGGTCCGACCGCACCGCCGGGAGCTCATCGGTCCGTTCGTCGAACGGATCAGGGCGCTCCCGGAGTCCCGGGCGTTCTTCCACCTCACCGGACCCGACGACTACCTGGTGCATGTGGCGGTCGCCGACCCGACGGATCTGCAGCGCCTGGTGCTGGACGAATTCACCTCACGCCGTGAGGTGGCACGCGTGGAGACCCGGCTGATCTTCCAGCAGTGGGAATGCGGTCCGTTGATGCCGCCAACGGCGGACGTGCGGAATCCATCCGTCGTCCCGGAGGCGCGTCGCGGTTCCTCCGCGACATAACCGGTCCTCGCCCGGCCGAAGTCCTGTTCCCCCGTGACGTGAAGGCCTTCGGCGTAAGAGGATGTCCACATGTCAGACACATCGAGCAGCGCACTGCCGCGCCAGGTCGCCGACGCCTACGTCGACGCATACATCGAACTCGACCCGATCACCGGTACATACCTCGGTGTAGCGGAAAGCTCCCGTCGGCTGCCCGATTTCTCGCCCGCCGGCCAGGACGCCATGGCCGCTCTCATCCGCAGCACCCTCGTGGAACTCGACGCCGCGGAGCAGCTGCCGGGCGCGGACGCCGACGAGGAAAGGCGTTGCGCACGGCTGCTGCGGGAACGCCTGACGGCCGAACTAGCCGTCCATGAGGCCGAGGAGGGGCTGCGGGCCGTTTCCAACATCCACTCCCCGGCCCACAGTCTCCGTGATGTGTTCTCGGCGACGCCGACGGCGACGGACGAGGACTGGGCCGCGATCGTGGACCGCCTGCGCGCGGTACCGGCCGCGCTGGAGGGGTATCGCGCCTCGCTCGCGCTCGGTCTGGAGCGCAAGCTGTACGGCGGCCCGCGCCCGGCCGCGACGTTCATCGGTCAGCTGGGGACCTGGGCGGGGGAGGACGGCCCGGGCTTCTTCCAGGACTTCGTGGCCGAGGGGCCCGCATCACTGCGCACGGAGCTTGACGACGCCGCCGGGCAGGCCGCCGGGGCGCTGGTCGCGCTGCGGGACTGGATGAAGGAGGTGTACGCCCCCGCGATCGAGGGCGCTCCGGACACCGTCGGCCGCGAACGCTACGCCCGCTGGTCGCGCCTGTTCAACGGCACGGATCTGGATCTCGACGAGGCGTACGCGTACGGCTGGTCCGAATACCACCGGCTGCTGGCCGAGATGAAGACCGAGGCGGACAAGATCCTCCCGGGCGCTGGCCCTTGGGAGGCGCTCGCCCATCTCGATGTGCACGGCAAGCACATCGAGGGCGTGGAAGAGGTCCGGGTCTGGCTGCAGAGCCTGATGGACGAGGCCATCGAGGCGCTCGACGGCACCCACTTCGAACTCGCCGAACGCGTAAGGAAGGTGGAGTCCCGGATCGCTCCCGCGGGAGGCGCCGCCGCTCCGTACTACACCGGCCCCTCGGAGGACTTCTCCCGGCCCGGCCGCACCTGGCTCCCCACCATGGGCGAGACCCGCTTCCCCGTCTACGACCTGGTGTCCACCTGGTACCACGAGGGCGTACCGGGCCACCACCTGCAGATCGCGCAGTGGACGCACGTCGCCGACAGCCTCTCGCGCTACCAGGCGTCGGTCGGCCAGGTCAGCGCCAACGCCGAGGGCTGGGCGCTGTACGCCGAGCGGCTCATGGACGAACTGGGCTTCCTGCCCGACGCGGAGCGCCGCCTCGGCTACCTGGACGCGCAGATGATGCGTGCCTGCCGGGTGATCGTCGACATCGGCATGCATCTGGAGCTGGAGATCCCCGCGGACTCGCCGTTCCATCCGGGTGAGCGGTGGACCCCGGCTCTGGCCGAGGAGTTCTTCGGCAGCCACAGCGGCCGGCCGGCCGACTTCGTGGAGAGCGAGTTGACCCGCTATCTGTCGATGCCGGGACAGGCGATCGGCTACAAGCTGGGCGAGCGGGCCTGGCTGCTGGGCCGGGAGAACGCCCGGAAGGCCCACGGCGACGCGTTCGACCTCAAGGCCTGGCACATGGCGGCCCTTTCGCAGGGGTCGCTCGGCCTGGACGACCTGGTGGACGAGCTGTCCAGGCTCTGATCGCGGCGGGGCCGGGGCCGGTGCGCGATCACCGGCGCCCGGCCCGCTCCTCCCTCTCCCCCGCCGACGGTCCGAAGGACGATCCCCGCATGACTCCGCCCGGCTTCCTGTTCTGCCGCGACCCGCTGCGGCCGCGGCGCCCCGATCCTCTGTTCGCCCAGGAGGAGTCCGCAGCACGGCGCGTCGGTGCGCAGACCGTCATGATCGATCACGACGCGCTTCTCGCCGGAGATCCGGAGACCGCTGTCGGCCGGGTGCGGCGGGACTCGGGGCCGTACTGGTACCGCGGCTGGATGATTCCGCCCGCTCGTTACGCGGAACTGGAGCGCGCCCTCGTCGCCCGAGGCTGCTCCCTGCTCACCGACGCCTCCGCATACCGCACCGCCCATGAACTCCCCGGCTGGTACGAGTCGTTCACCGAGCTCACCCCGCGCAGTGTCTGGCGCTCCCTGCCCGCCGGAGAGGTTCAGCCGGATCCCGGCGTCTGGTCCGGCCTCGCCGGGGCTCTCGGGTCCGGCCCCGGCATCGTCAAGGACTTCGTGAAGTCCCGTAAGCACGAATGGCATGAGGCGTGCTTCGTGCCGGAGCTGAGGGATACGGACCGGCTCGCCACCGTCGTCGGCCGATTCCTCGAACTGCAGGGGGACTTCCTGGCCGGCGGAGTGGTGCTGCGGGCGTACGAGCCGTTCGTGCCGGGCGGTGAGGCACGGGTGTGGTGGGTGGACGGCGAAGTCGCGCGGGTGACAGCTCATCCGGACACGCCCGGCCGGCTGCCTGCGCCGGGCCTCGACACCGTCGGCGAGGCCGTGCGCGCCCTCGGCTGCCGGTGGGTGACCACCGACATGGCGCTCCGGGAGGACGGGGTGTGGCGGGTGGTGGAGGTCGGTGACGGTCAGGTCAGCGGCCTGCCCGCCGACGACGACGGCGAGGGCCTGTTCCGCGCGCTCCTCGTGCCCTGAGCCCGCCGGGCGGCTGCTCCCCCTCGCTCGCCTGGGCGCCCGTTCCGACCCGGAGACGATCCGTGGGGCGCCGCCCGTTCAGCAGCCGCAGTCCTCTGCGTCCACGGGCGCGGTGAGCGGGTCGGCGGTGCGCCGCTCCGGTCCCTCCCAGGTCTCGAAGGCGAATCCCTCGCGTACCCAGTATTCGAATCCACCGAGCATCTCCTTGACCTGGTAGCCGAGTTCGGCAAGTGCCAGAGCGGCCCGGGCCCCTCCGTCGCAGCCCGGTCCCCAGCAGTACGTGACCACCGGGACGGCCGGGTCGAGCAGCCCGGCCGCCTGCTCCGCCATGAGGGCGGTCGGCAGGTGCACCGCGCCGGGGACGTGCCCCTGGTCCCAGGACGCGGTGGAGCGGGAGTCGAGTACGACGAATCCGGGGTCACCGCCGGCCTCCAGGGCGGCGGCCACATCGGACACGTCCGCGTGGAACGCGAGCGAGGCACCGAAATACGCGGCAGCGGCTGCCGGGGAGGCGGGCGGTACGCGGAGGACGGGGTTGCCGCTGGTGAGCGTCTGTGAGGTCATGACCAGAAATCTACGGCCGGTCCACGATCGCCGGAAGCAGTGATCCCCGGCACATCGCTTGATCCCCAGGGGATTCCCCTGTTGTCTGGCGCCCATGACCGAGTATTCCCCGGACGCCACGGACTGGCGCATCCTCGACGTCCTGCAACGCGACGGACGCGCGACCTTCGCCGAGCTGGCCCGCGCCGTGGCGATGTCCCCCAGCGCCGTCACCGAGCGAGTACGCCGTCTCGAGGAGCTGGGAGTGATCAGCGGATACACCGCGGTGGTGGACCCGGAACGGCTGGGTCTGCCGATCCTCGCCCTCGTACGACTGCGCTACCCGAACGGCAACTACAAGCCGTTCCACGATCTGACGGACTCCACACCGGAGATCGTGGAGGCCCACCATGTGACCGGGGACGACTGCTTCGTCCTGAAGGTGACCGCCAGGTCGATGCGCCATCTGGAGGAGGTCACGGGGAGGATCGGCACCCTCGGCTCCGTGACCACCAGCATCGTGTACTCCTCGCCCCTCCCCCGTCGGGCGATCAGCCGCTGAGCGTGCCGGCAGCCCGGTGGACCACGGCCGACCCGTGCCGCTCCTTCACCACCTCGAGCTGGGCGGGGATGCGTCGGCGCAGGTCGCCCACGTGGCTGACAATGCCGACACTGCGGTCACGCTCCCGCAGCGAGTCCAGGACGTCGAGCACCTCGTCCAGCGTCTGTTCGTCCAGGCTGCCGAAGCCCTCGTCGATGAAGAGCGTGTCCAGACGGGCGCCGCCCGCCTCGTCCGTCACCACATCGGCGAGGCCGAGAGCCAGGGCGAGCGAGGCGAAGAAGGTCTCTCCGCCGGACAGGGTCGCCGTGTCGCGCTCCCGGCCCGTCCAGGAGTCGACGACGTGCAGGCCGAGCCCCGCCCTGCGGGCCCCGCTGCGGTCGTCGGAGTGGACCAGCGTGTAGCGGCCCGACGACATCCGCTGGAGTCGGGCGGTCGCCGCGGCGGCCACCTGTTCGAGGCGGGCCGCCAGTACGTACGCCTCCAGCCGCATCTTGCGCTCGTTGTCCGCCGAGGTGCCCGCGGTCAGCCCTGCGAGACGGGCCACCCTTTCGTACTCCTGCCGCAGTGGCCCCAGGGATCGCACCTCCTCCTCGGCGCGGCGTGAGAGCCGGCCGAGCTCCGCGCCGCGCTCCTGAGCAGCGGCGTGCGAGGCGGCGCTGCCGCGCAGCGCCTTCGCCGACAGGTCGTACGCCGCCTGCGCCGCGTCCGGCGTGGCGGCCGGCCGGCCGGCGGCGGCCTTGGCGTCCTCCTCGGCGAGACGGTCGGCGACCGTGGCGGCCTCCGTCTGCCAGGCGTCGATGCGGTGCTGGAGCTCCCGCTGCGCGGTGTCGCCGAGGATCTTCGCGGCGGCAGCCTGCGGCGTGTCGAATCCGGCCCGGAACGCCGCGTCGGCAAGCCTGCCGTCGGCCTCCTTGAGACGCTCGGCCGCCCCTTGCTCGGCGCGGAGCGCCTCGGCGGCGTCGGCCAGCAGTCCGGCACGGCGCTCCAGCAGCCCCGCGTGCTCGGCCACGGAGGCGCAGGCACCACGGGCCTTGACCAACTCGGCCTCCAGCGCCGCCTGCTCACGGTCGAGCGCTTCCCGCTGCGAGGTACGGGCAGCGGTACGCCGCTCCGCCTGCTGCCGGTCGTCGAGCCGGCCGAGGTGCTCACGCTCGGCGGCGGCGAGGGCTTCCCTGGCCGCATGCGTTCCCGCGGCCGAGCGGTGCGCGTCCGTGTGCTCCCGGGTCAAGCGGTCCACGACCGACCGCAGTTCGGCCACGGAAACGGGAGCCCGGTCCGTCGACCCGGGTGCGCCGGTTCCCTCCTCCGGAGCCGCCGCGTCCGCCCGCGCCGCCGCAAGGCGTTCACGCAGGACCCCGAGCTCGCCCTCCGCCTCCGCACGGACCCGGTCGGCCCGCTGGTGGGCGGCGAGCGCCGCCTCCTCCGTGGCCCGGTCCACATGCCCCGCCTCCGCGCGGGCCGGCTCCGGGTGCTCGGCCGAGCCGCACACCGTGCAGGCCACCCCGTCGACGAGCTGACCGGCCAGTTCCGCCGCGATGCCGCGCAGCCGCTGCTCCCGCAGCGCCAGCCACTTCTCGTGCGCGTCCACCGCGCTCTCACGCGCGGCGGTCAGGGCCACCGCCGCCGTCTCCTCCTGCGCGCCGAGAGAGTCACGCCGGCGTGCCGCCTCAAGCCTCCTGCGCGCGGGGGCGAGCCGGCCGGCCAGCTGTTCCGCGCGGGTCGCGGCGTCCTGCGCCGTCTCGATGCGTTCCCTGAGGCTCCGGTGGGTGGTGTCCCAGCCGGCCAGCCATTGCGCCGCGTCCTGGAGCAGTTCGTCGTCCGAACGGGACTGCCTTTCCAGACCGGACCGTTCGGCGTCGATCTCCCTGCTGCGCCGCTCGGCGCGGCGTGCGGCGTCGAGCGCGCCCAGCTCCGCCCGGAGTCCGCGTTCCCTTCCGGCCAACTGCTCGGGGCCTGCCTCGGCCAGTTCGGACGGCAGGCCGGCGCGGGACCGCTCACATGCCGCGAGTGCCGTGCGGTGGGCCCGCTCGGCCTCGTCGCGCAGGTCGAGCGCCGGGGCGACCAGGTCCGCCTTGCGCGCGCGGGCCAGTTGTTCGTGGCAGCGGTCGCGCTCCGCGCGGCGGTCCTCCAGCCCTGCGGCACGGCGACGGCTCTCCTCGTACCGCTGCTGAAGCCGGGCGAGTTCACGCTCGGCCTCGAATGCGTGGCGCGCGGCGGCGTTCCGGTCCTCGGCCCCGGCCAGGACGCACTGGGCGATGTCGAGCCGTTCGCGGGCACCACTGCGCGCGACGGCGGCCCATCGCAGGACCCCCTCGGCAAGACCGGGCTCACCGGGCCGCTCCTCCGGCGGCGCCACCTCGTCCGCCGCCGGACCGGCCGCCTGCGCGATGCGCTGGGCCAGGGCGAGGATCTGCTCGTCCCCAGCCCTGACCCGCGCTTCGGCCGCCCGTCGCAGTTCGGCCAGACGCTCCTCGACGGCCGCGAAACGGCGGGTGTCGAAGAGCCGGCCGAGCAGTTTGCCGCGTGCCTCCGCGTCGGCGCGCAGGAACCGTGCGAAGTCTCCCTGCGGCAGCAGCACCACTTGGCAGAACTGATCCCGGCTCATCCCGATGAGCCCGCCGATCTCCTCACCGATCTCCTGGTGGGAGCGGCTCAGGGCCTTCCAGCCGTGCTCGGGGTCGTACTCGCGCAGCCAGCTCTGCGCCTTCTCGGTCGTGAAGCCGCCGCCCCTCTTCTTCGGGCGGGGCTGGGCGGGTCGCCTGGTGACTTCCAGGCGGCGCCCTCCGACGGTCAACTCCAGGCACACCTCTGTCGGCCGGTCCACCGGGGCGTGGTCACTGCGCAGGGAGGTGCCGGGGCTCTGCCGGGCGCCGGGCACCGCCCCGTACAGGCCGTAGCAGACCGCGTCGAGCACGGAGGTCTTGCCCGCGCCGGTGGGGCCGTGCAGCAGGAAGATCCCGGCCGAGGACAGTGCGTCGAAGTCGACTTCCTGAGTGGCGCCGAAGGGGCCGAACGCGGTCAGGGTGAGCTTGTGGAGCCTCAACGGGACACCTCGCCGACTCCGTCGCCGACCCGCACGTCGTCGAAGGCGGCACGCAGCACCGTACGTTCCTGCTCACTGGGTCCGCTGCCGCCGCGTACATGGGCCACGAAATCCTCCGCCACCTGCTGGTCGTCACGCCCCTCGAGCCGCTGCGCGTACGACGCGAGGGGGTCCTGAGGGGCCCGCTCGGGGTCGAACACGAGGCTGAGGGTGTGCGGGAAGCGCTCGAGCAGTCGGGCCATCGGCTCGTCCGGCCGCGCGGGGTCGGTGAGGGTGGCTTCCACCCAGGATTCCCGGTGCCGTTCGAGGGCCGGGTCGTCGAGCAGCGTGCCGAGGCGGCCGCGGAGCCGCGTGAGCGGGCGCGGCGCCGGGCAGTCGACGCGTTCGGCGACGAGCTCTCCGCCGGGGGCGAGGTCGATCAGCCACATCGTCTTGCGGTGGGCGTGCTCGGAGAAGGAGTACGCGAGCGGCGAGCCCGAGTAACGCACGCGTTCCGTGACCTTCTGACAGCCGTGCAGGTGACCGAGCGCCGCGTAGTCGACACCGTCGAAGACTCCCGCGGGGACGGCGGCGACACCGCCGACCGTGATGTCGCGTTCACTGTCGCTGACTTCACCGCCCGCCACGAACGCATGAGCCAGGACCACGGACCGGGTGCCGTCGGGCCGGGTGGCGAGATCGGCCCTCACCCGGTCCATCGCCGCCGTGAGGACGGCTTCGTGCCCCGCCTTCGCGGCGCCCAGGCTGTCCTTGACGAGGGCCGGCTCGAGATAGGGCAGTCCGTAGAACGCCACGTCACCGTGGGGATCGTGCAGCATGACCGGAGTGGCGCAGTCACCGGGGTCGGTACGCAGATGGATCCCGGCCCGCGCGATCAGCCCGGCGCCGACGCCCAGCCTGCGGGCCGAGTCGTGGTTCCCGGAGATCATGACGGTCGGTACTCCGGCGGCGGCGAGCCGGTGCAGAGCGTCGTCGAAGAGCTGGACGGCCGACAGCGGCGGAACAGCCCTGTCGTAGACGTCGCCCGCCACCACGACCACGTCGACGGAGTGCTCCCGCACCGTCTCGACGAGGTGGTCGAGGAAGGCCGCCTGGGCGTCGAGCATCGAAACGCGGTGGAACGACCGCCCCAGGTGCCAGTCCGAGGTGTGCAGAATCCTCACGACATCACTCCGACCGCTCCGACCTGCATGTTCCTCTTCCTCCACCGCGCCGCGCAGCTGGTCCGGCATCCGCCCGGCCGCGCTCCGCGGCCGGACCGACCACGCTGATGCGGCGCGGCGCCGGATCCCTCGTCCGGCTCAGACATCCCCGTACGCCTCGCCACCGAGTTCGAGCGTCGCGGAGCCTGCGGTGGCGTCCGCCAGCCAGGCCCTGAAGCCGTCGACGTCGGCGTCCGGCAGTCCGATCGCGATGGTCACCGCCTCCGTGTAGGTCACCTCGTGGACGGCCACACCCGTGGCGCGCAGATCGTTCTCCAGCTTGCCCGCACGCTGGTGGTCGACGGTGACGGTGGCGAGGCGGAACCGGCGGCGGGTGGTGGTGCCCAACGCGTCGAGCGCTTCGCCGACCGCCCCTCCGTACGCCCGGATCAGTCCGCCCGCACCGAGCTTCACACCGCCGAAGTAGCGCGTGACGACGGCGACGGCGTACCGCACCTCGCGCCGCATGAGCATCTGCAGCATGGGGACGCCCGCCGTCCCGCCGGGCTCCCCGTCGTCACTGGCCTTCTGCACGGAGGCATCGGCGCCGATGACGTAGGCGAAGCAGTTGTGGTTGGCGGTGGGGTGCTCCTTGCGGACGCGCGCGACGAACTCCTGCGCCTCCTGCTCGGTGGCGGCGGGGGCGAGCGCGCAGAGGAAACGCGATCGGCTGACCTCGGTCTCGTGCACGCCCGCGTCGGCGACTGTCCGGTACTGCTCCTGCATCCGTCCACCCTATGCGCCGGTCCGCCCGGTACTTTCACCCTCCCGTGGGGAATGGCCGGGCGGGGCCGTCCGTTGTCCGGGCATGTACGCAGACGATGAGACGGTTCGCAGGATCCTCCGGGACACGGGCGACACGTGGGCGGTGGTCGGCCTGTCCACCAACCGGTCCCGCGCGGCCTACGGGGTGGCCGAGGTCCTCAAGCGCTTCGGCAAGAAGGTGGTGCCCGTCCACCCCAAGGCGGAGCCGGTCCACGGCGAACAGGGATACGCCTCGCTGGCGGACATACCCTTCCCCGTCGACGTGGTGGATGTCTTCGTCAACAGCGACCTGGCGGGCGGTGTCGCCGACGAGGCGGTGGCGGCCGGCGCGAAGGCGGTCTGGTTCCAGCTCGGCGTGATCGACGAGGAGGCCTACGAGCGCACGCGCGCGGCGGGCCTCGCCATGGTGATGGACCGGTGCCCGGCGATCGAGATACCCCGCCTGAGCCCTCTCCGCTGACCGCTGACTCCCGCGTGCCCGCAGCCCGCTGCCCGCTGCCCGAAGCACCCTTCGGCACTCGCGGCGGCCGCCGCTCGGAAGGCGTGGTGTCGCGGAAGGCCCCGGGCGGGGAGAATGTCCGCCGTGACACAGCATCTCCTCCTCGGTGGTGAACGCACCGCCCAGCTGTACGAGCTCGGCGTGCGGCGCGGTGGTGTCCTGCTGGTGCACGCCTCGATGCGCGCCGCGGGCGGGGACGCAGGGGACATGGCCCGTGCGCTGCGCCGGGCTCTGGGCCCGGAGGGGACGCTGGTCGTCCCTGCCTTCACCCCGGAGAATTCCGACACCTCGCGCGCCTACCTGGACCGCGTCCGCGGCCTGAGCGACGAGGCCGGTGCGGCGGTGCGTGCGGCGATGCCCGCGTTCGACCCGGCGGCCTCTCCCGCACCCACGATGGGCGCGCTCGCCGAGACGGTTCGGCTGTCTCCGGGCGCACAGCGCAGCGGCCACCCGCAGACCTCGTTCGCCGCGCTCGGCCAAGCGGCCGCGAAGCTGCTCGCCGGCCACCGGCAGGACTGCCACCTGGGCGAGGACTCCCCCCTCGCCCGGCTGTACGAGGCCGATGCGCAGGTCCTGCTGCTGGGCACGGGCTTCGACAGCTGCACCGCCTTCCACCTCGCGGAGTACCGCCGCCCCGCCCCGCCCCGCCGCCTCTACCGCTGCGTGGTGGCGTCGGAGGACGGACGCCGCTGGTGGGAGTACGAGGACATCGCTCTGGACGACAGCGACTTCGCCGGCCTCGGGGACGAATTCGTCCGTGCACGGACCGGAGCGGTCAGCACCGGCCAGGTGGGGGCGGCGCGCAGCCATCTCTTCCCCCTCCGTACGGCCGTGGACTTCGCCGCGGAATGGTTCGAGGACCGCCGGACCAGCGACTGTTGAGCCTTCCGGCCCGGTGCTCCTCACACACCCGCCGTCGCGGATCGCGTCTGGCCCTCTCAGACCCCGAGGCCCTCCAGCAGGACCGCTCCCGGCAGCGCCGCCAGCGCCTTGCCCGGGACGATCAGCTTGCCGCGGCGGCGGCCGCTGCCGATCAGGACCCATTCCGCGTCCGCCACCGCGGGGTCGACCAGGAGGGGCCAGGCAGCCGGGAGGCCGATCGGCGTGATCCCGCCGTACTCCATGCCGGTCTCGCCGACCGCCACGTCCATCGGGGCGAACGATGCCTTACGGGTCCCGAGGTGCTTGCGCACCGCCCCGTTCACGTCGACGCGGGTACGCGAGAGGACCACGCACGCGGCCAGGGTGGTGTCGCCGCCCCGCTTGCCGGCCACCACGACGCAGTTGGCCGACTCATCGAGCAGTTCGGCGCCGTAGTGCTCGACGAACACAGCCGTGTCCGCGATCTCGGGGTCGGTGTCGACGTAGACGACCGACTCGGCGGGGATGCCGCCCCAGCCGGCCGCGATCGCCTTCGCGACGGGCGGTGTGAGCAGGTCCAGCCGGTCGGCGGCGGGAGAGACATCGCTGAAGGTACCCAGGGGCGCGCGCATGCCGCCCACGCTAACAGCGCCTCGCGAACCACTCACTTGCCTTCCCTGCGAACCGGTGGGATCGATACGGCCATGGTCAGGTCGGCGGGCTCGGAGCCGTCGTTGCGGTAGCTGTGCGGCACATGGGCCTCGAACGTCGCGGAGGTGCCGGCGGGCACCGCGTGCGCCTCGCCGTCGACGATCAGGGTCAGTTCACCCGCCGTGACGTGGAGGAGTTCCACCGTTCCTTCGGGGTGCGGGTCGGAGGCGCTGCTGTCGCCGGGCATCAGATGCCAGGACCAGAGCTCGATCGGTCCGCCTGCCTCCGTGCCGACCAGCAGCGTGGTCGAGCTGCCGGCCTCCGTCGACCACATGCGCACCGCCTGGCTCTCGGGCACCAGTCGCACCTGAGATCCCTGCTCGTAGTCGAGCAGCGTGGTGATGCTGACGCCCAGCGCGTCGGCGAGCTTGACGGTGGTGCCGACGCTCGGGTTCGTACGCGCCTGCTCGATCTGGATGATCATGCCGCGACTGACCCCCGCTCGGGCCGCGAGAGCGTCCAGGGTGAAACCGCGCTCACCCCGCCAGCGCTTGAGGTTACGCGCGAGCGACTGGGTGAGCTGATCGAGGTCAGACACATTCCGTCCAATATCCTGGATGACATAGTCGAAAATACTGCACTACGGTGTGGTGCACCCACCCGACCACCGCACTGTACTGCGAGGCACCCGATGACAGCACTGTTCGCCCTGGCCACGAGCCTGCTGTGGGGGTTGGCCGATTTCGGGGGCGGACTGCTGACCCGGCGCACGCCCGCTCTCACCGTGGTGGTCGTGTCGCAGTGCATCGCCGCCACCGTCCTCGGGATCGTCGTGATCGCGACCGGCGCCTGGAGCGAGGCCGGGGGCCGGCTCTGGTTCGCCGTCGCGGCCGGGGCCGTCGGCCCGGTCGCGATGCTGAGCTTCTACAAGGCGCTGGCACTGGGTCCGATGGGCGTGGTCTCCCCGCTCGGCTCCCTCGGAGTGGCGGTCCCGGTGGGAGTGGGCCTGCTCGTCGGCGAGCGTCCCGGGCTGCTCCAGTTCGCCGGAGTGGCGGTCGCCGTCGCGGGGGTCGTCCTGGCCGGAGGTCCGCAGCTGCGCGGCGCGCCCGTGCAGCGCCAGGCGGTCGTACTGACCCTGTTGGCCGCTTTCGGCTTCGGAGCGGTGATGGCACTGATCGCGGAGGCGTCCACGACCGTGACCGGTCTCTTCCTCGCTCTCTTCGTCCAGCGGGTCACGAACATCGCGGTCGGCGGAACGGCACTGTACGTCTCCGTGCGCCGCGGCGGCCGCGCGCTGCCCGAGGAGGGCGGGATGGACGTCGTACGGGCCGCCCTGCCCGCACTCGCCTTCGTCGGACTCGCCGATGTCGCGGCCAACGGCACCTACTCGATCGCCGCCCAGCACGGCCCGGTCACCGTGGCCGCCGTCCTCGCCTCGCTGTATCCCGTGGTGACGGCGCTGGCGGCGCGAGGCGTTCTGGGTGAGCGGCTCCGTGGGGTCCAGGCGGCGGGCGCGGGCCTGGCCCTGCTCGGAACGCTCCTGCTGGCGACCGGCTGAGGGGCCCCGCGAACCGGCGGGCCCATTCCACAGGGCCCGATACGCGCCGGACCGAAGATGTCAGGCCCCTTCGACCGGGTCTTCCAGCAGCAGCGCCACGGCGGCCAGCTGCTCGGACGTGACCCCGTCGGGGATCGGAATCGGCGCGGGGGTACGCAGCGGCGGCTGCCAGCCCTTCTCGGGATCCCAGCTCCGCACCGTTCGGGCGGGCGCCCCCGCCACCACCGCGTGGTCGGGGACCTCGCCGCGTACGACGGCTCCCGCCGCGACCACCACGTTGCGGCCGAGCCTGGCCCCCGGAAGGATCACCGCTCCGGTGCCGATCCAGCACCCGGGTCCGATGACGACCGGCTCCATGCGCGGCCACTGCTTGCCGACCGGCTCGTGGGGATCGTCGTAACTGTGGTTGGTGGAGGTGATGTAGACGTACGGACCGCAGTACGTGTCCGAGCCGATCGACACGGAGGTGTCGGCGATGACATGGCTGCCCCGGCCCAGCACCACACCGTTGCCCAGGGTCAGGATGGGCTCGGATCCCAGATCCAGATCGGGCATCAGGCCGGCCGTGAGCGTCACCTGTTCACCGATGATGCAGTGGTCGCCCAGCTCGATCCACGGCTCTCCGAAGACCGTGCCCTGCGGGAAGGCGAGCCGGGTTCCCGTGCCGATACGACTGAACCGCAGCCGCCCGGGGTGCTGTGCGGTGACCGCTCCGGTCTCCTGCGCCCACGCCCAGACGCGGTGGACGGCGCGGGACGTGACACCACGCCGCCAAAGGGCCAGGGAGGAGAACAAGTTCCGGTTCTTCGGCACCCGCTCACGGTAGTCGGCCCGGCCGGAGCGGATCCGCGCGACGGGCTGTGACATTCACCCCACCTGTCCGGGGCGCCGGGACCGTCCATTACGGTTCGTGCGGAGCACGGGGCGCCGAGCGCACCACACCCCACCGGAGGAGCAGGCGATGGCAGAGCAGGCATTGGTCACCGGCATCGGCGGCAAGGAGCCGGACATCGACCCGGACGCCTTCCTCGCACCGACCTCCGTCGTCATCGGCGAGGTGTCGATGGCCGCGGGCTCCAGTGTCTGGTACCACGCCGTGCTGCGCGGCGACGGCGGCCCGATCTCCCTGGGCCCCGACAGCAACATCCAGGACAACTGCAGCGTGCACACCGACCCCGGCTTCCCGCTGACGGTGGGCGCCAGGGTGTCGGTCGGGCACAACGCCGTACTGCACGGCTGCGTCATCGAGGACGACGTCCTGGTCGGCATGGGCGCCACTGTGCTCAACGGCGCGCACATCGGTGCGGGTTCACTGATCGCGGCGCAGGCCCTCGTGCCGCAGGGGATGCGGGTGCCGCCGGGCTCCCTCGTCGCCGGTGTGCCCGCCAAGGTCAAGCGGGAGCTGACCGCCGAGGAACGTGAGGGCATTGCCTTCAACGCGGCCGGCTACGTGGAGCTGGCGAAGGCCCACCGCGAGGCGCACCGGCAGGGCTGACAGCCGCGGGCGGGGCCGGAGCGGCCCCGGGCGAGTGCGGTCCCCCACGTGCGGGGCCGGCCTCGCCCGCGGGCCGTTTCGGATCAGTCGGCCGCGCGGACCGCGTCCGGCTCGGGCGCCGGAACCGGGAGGTCGGCCTGTTCCGCGGCCTTCTTGGCCCGGTTCTTCAGCACCAGCATCGAGATCACGCCGATCAGCACGGCGGCGAGCAGCCCCAGCCACGAGAAGCGCTTGAGCCATGCCTCGGCGACGACGCCCACCGAGTAGATGACGGCTGTGGTGCCGCCGGCCCAGACGATTCCGCCGAGCACATTGGCGATCAGGAACTTCCAGTACGGCATGCGCAGCACACCGGCCAGCGGCCCCGCGAAGATCCGGAGCAGTGCGACGAAGCGGCCGAAGAAGACCGCCCACATGCCCCACTTCTCGAACGACCGCTCCGCCAGTGCGATCTGGGGAGCCCCGAAGTGCTTGGGGAACTTCCCGCCGAGCCACGCGAGCAGTGGGCGCCCTCCCCTGCGGCCGATGGCGTAGCCGATCGAGTCACCGATGATCGCTCCGGCCGACGCACAGGCACCGAGCACCACGGGGTCGATGTCGCCGTGCTGGGAGGCGAGGAGCGCCGAACTCACGAGGACGATCTCGCCGGGCAGCGGGATACCCAGACTCTCCAGCCCGATGACGACCCCCACCAGGAGGTAAATGCTGACCGCCGGTACGGTCTCGAGCCACTCCTGGACGTGCATCGCCGGTCCTCCCGTAAGAAATCTGCCGCCGCGCACCACGGGTGGTGCACGGCGGGCAGCCTACCGGGCCGGACGGGCGGAGCGGGCGCCGCGGCTCCCCGACCGGGGCGCGGGGGGCCGGTCGGCGGTCAGCGGTTCGGACGCAGCGTCCAGACCACGCTCATCTCGCTGGTCACGGCGCCGTCGGCGCGCCGGATCTCGACGCTCACGGGAAACTCCGGACGCTTCCCCTCGTCCAGTTCCGCGACGACCTCCGAGGCCGGGCGGCCCAGGACCGCGGTGGCGGTGAGTTCGCCCATGGCCACCTTCTTGAAGGCCATCTCCGTGGTGACGGGCAGCGGAACGGCCCGTGCCATCTGGTCGCCGAACGCGGCGACGACGATCGCGCCGCTCGCCGACTCGGCGAGTGTGAACATCGCTCCGGCGTGGGGTCCGCCGAGGTGATTGTGATATTCGGCGCGGTCGGGGAGCGAGAGGACAGCGCGCTCAGCGGTCGTCTCCAGGTATTCGATGCCGAGGGTCCGGACCATCGGGACGCTCGCGGACAGGATGTCGCCGACTGTCATCTCTTCAGTGCTCATGACGGGGGATGTTACTTGTGAGTAGCAGTCTTTGACCATCCCCTCACAGGGGCGCCCGTAGCAGAGGGCGCCCCTCCCCTCTATGGTTACTGGCCATGTGGCCAGGACAGCAGCCGCCCGGGGGCGAGCAGAACCCGCAGGACCAGAATCAGAACCCGTACCAGCAGCCGGGGTACCAACAGCCGAATCCCTATCAGCAGCCGGGATATCAGCAGCAGGGTCAGCCAGGGCAGCAGCCGGGTTACCCGCAGCCCAACCCGTACCAGCAGCCCACCGTGCCGCAGTACGCCGTACCGGGCGGGCCGGGCGGCCCGCAGCCGGACGACAAGAAGAAGACGACGATCGTCGCCGTCCTCGCGGCGACCGCGGTCGTCATCGCCGCGGTCGTCACCGGTGTCGTCGTCATGAACAAGGACGACAAGGGCGGCTCGGACGTGGCCGACGACAAGGCGTCCTCTTCGCCGACCGCGAAGGCGTCCGACGCCGCGTCCTCCCCCGCGGCGAACCCGCGGGGCGGCGAGGACGCCGCGCCCACGATTCCGGGCTGGAAGGTCGTGACCAACCCCAAGTGGGGCACGCAGTTCGACGTGCCCGGTGACTGGGAGATCGCCGGCACCGGTGTGATCTCGGGCTTCGAGGACGTGAAGGACCCCACGGGCCCGCCGGCGGTCGGCTTCTCCGCTCCCGCGCACCTGAAGAGCAAGTGGTGCAGCGACGACACGGACAAGGACGGCAAGCAGGAGGACACCGGCCTGGCCGGTGTCGGCACCAAGGGCGCCCAGGGTGCCAAGAACACCGACGAGGCAGCCACGAACGAGGCTGCCAACTGGGTCTGGGCCGCCTACGCGCAGGAGGACCCGAAGGAGAAGGTCAAGATCGGCAAGCCCGCGCCGTACACGACCAAGTCGGGCCTCTCGGGCAGCGTCGTCACGGCCACCGCCACCGGGCTGGCCAACAAGAACAAGTGCGACACCGACGGCAAGTCGATCGCGTTCACCTTCAAGAACGCCAAGGACGAGTACTCGTCCTGGATCCTCTACGCCAACGCCGGTGTCGCCGACGAACTCCCGGACGCCACCATCCAGAAGATCCTCAGCACGGTGCGCCTGGCGGAGAGCGCGGAGACCGCTTCCTGAGCCTCCGGCGCGCACGGCCGGGACCGCCCATTTGGCGGGAGGGGGCCGGGGCGGGGATAGTCCCTTGGTGACTTCCGCCTCGTCCTCCCCCTCCCCCACCCCGCGCTCCCTGCCGGCGGGCCGCAATTTCGGTCTGCTGACCGCCGCCGCGATCATCACGAGCCTGGGTACCAACGGCGCGCTGATCGCGGCGGCGTTCGCGGTTCTGGAGTCGGGCGGCGACGGCGGCGACGTCGGGCTGGTCGCCGCCGCGCGTACGGCGCCTCTGGTGCTGTTCCTGCTGATCGGCGGCGCCGTCGCGGACCGGCTGCCGCGCCACCGGGTGATGGTGGCCGCGAACACCCTCAACTGTGTCTCGCAGGCGGTGTTCGCCTGGCTGGTACTGACCGGCGACGCCCAGCTGTGGCACATGATGCTGCTGACTGCGCTCTGCGGTACCGGGCAGGCCTTCTTCGGTCCGGCCGCCGAGGGCATGCTGATGTCCAGCGTCAATGGCGAACAGGCGGCCCGCGCCTTCGCCTTCTTCCGGATGTCGATGCACGGCGCGGCCATCGGTGGCGCGGCGCTCGGCGGCGCCATGATCGCGGCAATGGACCCGGGCTGGGTGCTGGCGGTCGACGCGGCCGCGTTCGCCGTGGCCGGTGCGCTCCGCGCCTTCCTGGACGTGAGCCACATCCCCGCGCGCGCACCGGGCGGCGGGCTGCTCGCCGATCTTCGGGAGGGCTGGCAGGAGGTCGCCGGGCGTCCCTGGCTCTGGGCCGTCGTGCTGCAGTTCTCCGTGGTCGTGGCCGTCGTCGGGGCCGCCGAGGCGGTGTACGGACCGCTGGTGGCGAGGGACGAACTCGGGGGCGCCCGCCCCTGGGGCTTCGCTCTCGCGGCGTTCGGCGTCGGCACGCTGGGCGGGGCGCTGCTGATGATGCGATGGAAACCCCGGCGGCTGCTGCTGGCCGGGACGCTCTGCGTGTTCCCGCTGGCCCTGCCGTCCGCGGGGCTCGCGATCCCGCTGCCGGTGGCGGGCCTCTGCGCGGTGATGTTCGTGACCGGGGTCGCCATCGAGGTGTTCGGGGTCTCCTGGATGACGGCCCTCCACCAGGAGATCCCGGAGGAGAAGCTGTCCCGGGTCGCGGCGTACGACTGGTTCGGCTCGGTCGCCATGGTGCCGCTGGCCACGGCGGCGGCCGGCCCGGTGGAGACGCTCGTCGGCCGCAGCGAGGCCCTGTGGGGCTGCGCCGCCCTGATCGTGCTGGTGACGGCTGGCGTGCTGCTCGTCCCGGATGTACGGAATCTGACGCGCCGCAGCTCGGTGAAGAAGATCAGCGTGCCGGAGCCGTCCCGCGAGTCAGCCGATGCTGAAAGCCCCGTCGGGGGGCTCGGGTGAGGCCACGGCCTCACTGTCCCGCACCGGCTTCGCACCGCCGATGAGCCGGGTGAGCGCCGCACCGTGCTCGACCCGCGCGGGGAACGCGTCGGCGGCGCACAGCCTGGTGAGCCGTGCGAGGTCGAGAGGGTTCCGCGAGGCGAGCAGCACGGCGTTGCCGAAGCGCCGGCCGCGCAGGACGGCCGGTTCGGCGATCAGGGCGAGGTCGTCGAACACCGCGGCGAAGTTGGCCAGTTGCGACCGCAGGAAGGTGAAGGGAGCGCTGTCGGCCAGGTTGGCCGCGTAGACGCCGTCCCTCCGCAGGACCCGCCCGGCGGCCCGCGCGTACTCGACGGAGGTGAGGTGCGCCGGCACCCGTGCGCCGCCGAAGACGTCGGCGATGAGGAGATCGGCGGAATCTTCCGGCGCCTCCTCGATCCAGCCCCGGGCATCGGTGCCGTGCACCGTGATGCCGGCACCCTCGGGCAGCGGCAGATGCTCGGCGACCAGCTCGGCGAGCCCCCGGTCCGCCTCGGCAACATCCTGCCGCGAGCCGGGCCGGGTCGCCGCGACGTAGCGGGGGAGCGTGAGCGCGCCGCCACCGAGATGCACCGAGTCCAGCGGCGCACCCGGGGCTCCCGCAAGGTCCACGACGTGGCCGAGCCGTCGTACGTACTCGAATTCGAGGTGCTCCGGCTCGTCGAGATCGACGTACGACTGCGGGGCTCCGTCGACCGTGAGCAGCCAGGCCCGCTCCCGGTCGACGTCGGGCAGCAGCCTGGCGGTGCCGCAGTCGGTGTCGCGGATGACGGGTATCGGCTCGTTCACTCCCCCATTGTGACGGGCTCCGGGCCCTCCTCCCGCCGGGTCAGCCGTTCCACACCGCGGCGACCGCTTCGGTGTGGGCCGCGGACTGGGCGAGTCCGGCCCTGGCTGCCGCGGCACGGCGCGCGGGGTCCAGGGAGTTGCGGCCGATCGCCTTCCGGGTACCGGCGTCCGGGGTGATGACCTCGACGCGGGCACCCGCGGCCTCCAGTTCGGCGGCCTGCGCGCGGGGGGAGACGATCACCTTGTTGCCGCTCGCGGTGGGTGCGATCACGATCACGCGTTCGTAGCCGGCGGCGAGCTGGGCGTTGGCCGGGGAGTGCACGCCCCCGTCGATCCAGCTCCCGCCTCCGGCGCTGACCACGGGCCAGACCACGGGGACCGCGCAGCTGGCGGTGACCGCGTCGGCGAGCGCGACGGTGCCCGTCCTGTCGAAGGTGTGCAGCGCGCCGGTGGACGCGTCGACGGCGGTGACCAGCAGGTGCCGTTCCGGCCATTCGGGCGACGGAAGCCAACTCGCGATCATCTCCCGCCGTTCGGCCGCGGTCGCCGCGGGCCGGCTGTCGCGGGCCAGCGCGCCCAGCTTGCGGCCGTACTCGTCCGGCGTACTGGAGGAAAGGACCGCTCTCGCGTAGCGCAGGATGGTGACGGGGCCGAGACGGCCGGCCGCCCCGTTCGCGTCCTCCGGGGCGGCGAGCTGCCGCTCGTAGAGGTCGCCGACGCCCGCGGGTCCGAAGGCGAGCTGCGCCCCGACGATGGCACCCGCCGAGCTCCCGACGATCAGATCGGCGGTGGAGAGGTCGACGCCCGCCTTGGCGAGCCCGTGCAGGATGCCGCTTTCCCATGCGGTGCCGGTGACGCCTCCGGCACCCAGTACGAGAGCTGTGTCTGCCATGGCCCCCAGTCTGCCGCACAAGGCGCGGCCCGCCTCCCCGGGGT
>NZ_JBHWZS010000022.1:0-57438 GCF_042728155.1 Streptomyces sp. NPDC060209 | reverse complement strand
GGAGGGAGGCATGGCGGAGCCATGCCTCCCTCCTCCGCCTTGCGATCCACGGCACCGGACCCCGCTCACCGATCCGGCCCGATCGACACGAAAGACCCTAGGAGGACCGGAAGCCTCCGGCCCGGTCGGGGCTCGCTCGACCGCGTTCGGGGACCGCGCCGTCCGCACCGACGGCTTCGGTCACTCCGCCGCGGCGGTCGGGCTCCCGGCGTCCTGGTGCAGCTTCTCGAAGATGAACTCGTGCTTGAGGAAGGACGTGTCGTACTCGTGTCCTGGATGCGGCGGGATCAGCTGGGAGGCCTGGATCAGCCGCCAGCCGTCCAGCAGGGCCTCCAGGCCCGTCTCGTAGGGGGGCTCGTCGGCGTCGCCCGTGGTCGGGCGGGTCCGGCCGGTGCCGTCATAGGCCGACCAGCCGATCACGCCCGCGTCGAGCGCCGAATTGGCCAGGAAGAGGATCAGGACCTGCTGCCTCATGCGTTGCTCCCCAGGGCCGGCCGGTTGTTCACGCGCGTGACCCAGTAGTCGATGTCGAAGGTGTCGTCGCCGGTGAGCGCCCGCCAGAGCAGCACCCGGTTGTGGATCTCCAGTCGGCCCGCAGCCGCCTCGTACCAGTCGAAGCCGGCCCGCAGTTCGCGCTCCACCTGCGGGTCGCCGAGATCGTCGGTGTTCCACAGGCGGACCTGCGGAACCACCGGGTTGAACCGGACCTTGAACATGTACCGGGGTATGTCGCTGTCGTTCCTGCGCCCGCCGTGCCAGATGCCGTGGTGGAGGAGGACGACCGTACCGGCCGGGCACACGAGCCGGGTCTGGCCCCGAAGGTTCTGGTAGCGGCCCGTGTCGGTCTCGTTGGTGCGGCGCAGATGGCTGCCGGGCACGCTCAGGGTGCCGCCCATGTCGGCCGTGACCTCGTGCGGGTAGTACATGAGCTGGATGTCGAAGGCGTCCGGCCGCACGTCGATGATGGCGTCGCCGTGCAGCGGCTGGGCTGAGCCCTGGTGCGGCTCCCGTACGTGGACGGCGTGGTGGTCGACCGTCGGTTCGGGACCCACGAGGCTCCGAATGGCGCCGGCCACGGTCGGCAGTGACGTCAGGCGCTGGGCGAAGGAACCTGGGGCGAACGCCTGCGGGAGCGGCGTCCCGTAGGGCACGGGAGGTATCCCCGCGTCCAGGACCTCGACCGCCTGCTCGTTCATCTCGGGCGGTACCACCGCGTCCAGGCGCAGAGATCCGCTCGCGACGAAGCGAGCGACTTGGACCGAAGTCAGCAGGTGTTCTCTGGTCGTCATATGGCAACCGTATGAGTTCCCAGCAGTCAGGGCATGGGCTCCTTTCGTTGACCACTGGTAGATTTTCGTCATGGAACAGGTCTCGCTGTCACTGGCCGCGCCTCCGGGTGTGGTGAACATCGGAGTCGGCGTACACGGCGTCAGCGGTCTGCGTGACGTCTTCCGGCTGCCTGACCTGTGGCAGATGCACCTGTACGGGTACACCGGACACCTCACCGTCGGCGGCAGGCGACATGCCATCGGTCCCGGACGCGTGAGCCTGATCCCGCCCGGCACCGAGGCCACCTTCGACTACCGCGGCCGGTCGGAGCACCTGTACGCGCATCTGCGTGTGGCGGACGCCGGGGAGCGTCACCGAGTACCTGTCATGCAGGACGCCGGCACGGAGGCCCCTCTCCTCTCCGGGCTGTTGAACCGGGCGCTCGCCGCCATGCCGGGGGCGCCGGCCCAGGCGACGGCGGAGATGTGGACGGCGCTGTGGCGAGTCGCGCGGCTCGCCGGGAGTGAGCGACCGGGCGGCGCGCACGGAGCGGTCGCTTCGGCCATGGCTCATATCGAGGCCAATCTCGCCGCCCCGCTGACGGTGCCGGAGATAGCCCGGCGCAGCGGGATCTCCCACAGCCAACTGACACGCCTGTTCCGCGCCGAGACCGGCTCGACCGTGGCGGCCTACATCCGCTACCGCCGCCTTGACCACGCCGGTCACCTGCTGCGTGAGTCGACGATGTCGATCCAGGCGATCGCGAGCTCGGTGGGCATCAGCGACCTCCAAGCCTTCAACAAGGCGTGCCACCGCGAACTCGGCGGGTCCCCACGCGCGATCCGCAGCCGGCTCCTGCCCGGCGGGGGCGCCGCACCGAAGTGACGACCGGGCCGGTCAGGTCACCGGGCCACGGCCCGGCAGTAGTCCTCGTCGGACGCGAGGAGGTGGCGATGTGTGTCCTCGGCCGTGATGACGCCGTCGTCCAGGACGAGGACCCGGTCGGCGGCGTCCAGGAGAGCGGGGCTGCTCGTGATCACGACGGTGGTGCGGCCCTTGCGCAGTTTCGCGATGTTTCGCGCGATGAGCTGTTCGGTGACCGCGTCGACGGCTGTCGTCGGGTCGTGCAGGACCAGGACGTCGGAGTCGGCGGCGAGGGCGCGGGCCAGGGACAGCCGTTGGCGCTGCCCCCCGGACAGGTTCGCGCCACGGTCGCGGACGCCGTGGTCGAGTCCCTCGCGGTGGAGGGCGACGACGTCGGTCAGCAGCGACGCCTCCACGGCCTCGGGGACCATCGAGCTGGTGCCCGACGGATCGATGTTCGTGCGGAGGCTGCCCGCGAAGATCTCCCCGTCGTACGGATTCACCAGCATGTGCTCGCGGAGGGCCTCGACCGACAGGTCCGTGATCTCCCGCCCGCCGACCCGCACCACTCCCTCGTACGCCTGGGGCGGGACGTTCACGCCCAGGATCGAGGCGAGCTCGGCCGCCGCGCGTGGCCGGTAGGCGGCGACGGCCACGAACTCACCGGCGTGCACATGGAACTTGAGCTCGCGCAGGGACCCGTAACGGACACCGTCGATCTCGAGGTCTCCGCCCGCGGCAGGGGTGTCCCGGCCCGGGTTCGTCAGCGGCGGCGCGGCCAGCACCAGTGCCATCCGATCGGCCGAGGCGCGCGCCATCATCACGTACTTCGGCATCTCCGAGAACATCTTGAGCGGTTCCATGATGAACTGCGCCAGTCCCACGGCCATGACGAGCTCGCCGATGGTGATCAGGCCTCCGTACGCCAGCCAGCCCGCCGTCAGGGTCACGGCGGCGGCGAGAACCGCGTTGAGGGCCAGTGCGGTGCCCGCGTAGACGCCGTTCACCCGGGCGACGGTGATCGCCTGGTGCTTCGCCTCCGTGCTGACCTTCCGGTAGGAGAGGAACGCCGCGTGGTTGCCGCCGAAGCCGTGCAGCGGGCGCAGGCCGGTGATCAGGTCGGCGACCTTGGCGCCCGCCCGTGCCACGCGGGCCTGCTGTTCGCGGGTGCTCGAGCCGATCCGCCTGGACATCACGCTGAGGACGGACAGGATCCCGACGGTTCCCACGATCACCAGCAGGCCGAGCCGGACGTCGGCCAGGCCCAGGGCGACCGACGCGACCGCCACCGCGACGAGCGAGCTGATCAGCAGGGGGACGACCTCGACGATGTCGGCGGTCTGGTCGGCGTCCTCGGTGGCGATGGTCAGCACCTCACCGGACTTCAGGTCGACGTCCCTGGCCACGGACTGGAGTCCGCAGGCCGCGACCCGGACCCGCCACCGGTGCGCCTCGGTCGTGTTGGCCTTCTGCAGGACACGCATCCCGAAACGCCACGACAGGGACACGGTCGTGATGATCACGGCCAGCGCGCCGATCGACAGGCCGAGGGAGCCGGGACTCCGGTCCTGCATCGTGTGTTCGACGATGAGGCCGAGCGCGATGGGGAAGGCGGTCTCACCCGCCTGGTACAGACCCATGAGGACGGTCCCCCGGACGACCGCGCCGGCGTTGCGGCGCAGGGCGGTCCGGAGGATGTCGGCCCCCGGGCGGGGCCGCTGTGCGTCAGTTGTTGTCATCAAGGTGGCGGGCAATCGCTTCCGGGGTTCGAAGGGTGAGCAGATCACGGATCGTGACCACAGGACCGTACTCCCGGCGGAGCAGCCCGATCAGCCGCACCGCCAGCATGGAGTGCCCGCCGAGGGACACGAAATCACTCACCGCGCTCACCTCGTCGTCGTCCAGGTCCAGTGCCTCCGCGAAGAACTCGCAGACCGACGTCTCGGTCCCGGTCCGCGGGCCGCGTTCGTCCACCGTGGTGAGCACGCCCAGCGGCTTGGCCTCCGGCAACGCCTTCGTGTCGGCCTTCCCGTTCACCGTCAGCGGGATGCTGTCGACCTGGGCGTAGTGCGTCGGGCGCAGGAAGTCCGGCAGGCCGCTGCCCACCTCGGCGGCGACCGCCGCGAGGTCGGAGCCGCTGAGCACGAGGTAGGCGGCCAGCCGGTGGGCGCCGTCGACCTGTGGGTCGGGCTGAGCGACCGCGGCGACGAACCGCACCGCCGGGTGCGACGCGAACGCGGCCTCGACCTCGCCCGGTTCGACCCGGTGGCCCCGGATCTTGACCTGCTGGTCGGTGCGGCCCAGATACATGAGATTCCCGTCGGGCCGGCGGAGCACCAGGTCCCCGGTGCGGTACATGCGCTCGCCGGGTGCGCCGAACGGGCACGCGACGAAGCGGTGCGCGGTCTGGGCGGGCTGCCCGAGGTAGCCGCGCGCGATGCCGACACCGGACACGTACAGCTCCCCGGGAACCCCGTCCGGCAGGGGCCGCAGCCAGGGGTCCAGCACATACACCTCGGTGTTGTCGATCGCGACGCCGACCACCGGGTCCTGGCATTCGAAGGTGCCGACGCCGAGGGTGTTGATGGTGTACTCGGTCGGCCCGTACAGGTTGTAGCCCGCCGTCCCCTCGGTCTCCGCGAGCCGCTGCCACAGCGTCGGGGTGACGGCCTCACCGCCCAGCAGCACCAGTGCGGGCCGCCGTGCGGGGTCGTCCAGCAGACCTTCGGCGACAAGTTGCTGCGCGTAGGTCGGGGTCACGTTGATGACGTCGATCCCGTGCTCGAGGCAGTACTCGACCAGCCGGGGCGCGTCGCGGCGCAGTTCCTCGTCGCAGATGTGCACCTCGTGGCCGTCCGCGAGCCACAGCAGCTCCTCCCACGACATGTCGAACGCGAACGACACGGTGTGCGCGATCCGGAAGACCCGGTGCCCGTGTTCCGCGAGTACCGGCTCGAAGATGCGGCGCTGATGGTTGATCAGCATGTTGGTGAGACCGGCGTACTCGGTCACCACGCCCTTGGGCTTCCCGGTCGATCCGGAGGTGAAGATCGTGTACGCGGGGTGCCGCAGGCGGTCCGGGGCGTCCGGCGCGAACGTCACGAACGGTTCCGCCTCCGGCAGGGGACGGTCGAGTTCGATGAGGTCGCCGGTCAGCCGGGGCGACACGGCGCTCACGGTGAGGATCACCTCCGGGCGGGCCTCGGCGACGATCGCGGCGATCCGCTCGTCCGGGTGGTCCAGCTCCAGCGGTACATACGCGGCGCCGGCGCGCAGCACGGCGAACAGTGCCACGATCGAGTCGAGGGAGCGCGGGATCGCGAGACCCACGGTCGTCTCCGGCCCGATTCCGCGCCGGACCAGTGCACCGGCCACCGCGCGGCTGCGGTCGCGGAGTTGCGCGAAGGTCATGGTCGAGCCGTGGGCGACGAGGGCGATCCGCTGCGGGTCCTGGTCAGCCGCCCGGTCGAACCTGTCGACGACGGTGTCCGAGCCGACCTCCGTGCGCTCGGCGGGCTCGGGCTGCGGGCCCGGGCCGCACAGTGCGCCGACCGGGCCGGTGGACCGGGCCAGGTCGTCGAGCACACGCAGGTAGTCGTCGAGGAGACGACGGGCGTTCCCGGTGTCGTCGTCGCGGTGCTCCAGCTTGACGGTGAGCCGGTCGCCGGGCGTGACGACCCAGGTGAACGGGTAGTGCGTCGAGTCGTCCGCCTTCACCGAGGTGATGCCGTGCCTGGCGTTCATCTCGGCGAACGCGTCCATGTCCAGGAAGTTCTGGAGCACGAAGAGGTTGTCGAACAGGCTGTCGTGCCCGCTGGCCCGCTGGATCTCGCCGAGCCCCAGGTGCTCGTGCTCCATCGCCTCGACCCTGGCCGCCTGGACGGCCGCCAGGTACTCCCGGACCGTGTCGTCCGGCCGGGCCCGCGTCCACATGGGCACGGTGTTGAGCAGCACGCCGACGATGTCGGACAGGCCCTCGCCCTCACGGCCGGAGACGGTCACGCCGAACACGGCGTCGCTCCGGCCCGTACGGCCGCCCAGCATGAGGCCGAAAGCGCCGGTCAGCACCGTGTTCAGTGTGACGCCGTGCACCCTGGCGGCCTCGCGCACCAGTTCCGACTGTGCGGCGGACAGCTTGTGCACGAGCGCGTGCGGCAGGTCGTCCGTGAGGACGGGGTTCGGGCCGGCGAGGAGCGTCGGGCCGGTGAGACCGGCCAGGTGCTCCGCCCAGAAGCGTTCTGATACGGCGGGGGGCCTGGCGTCGAGCTTCCGGGCGTAGTCCTCGAAGCCCGGCGTGACCGGGGTCGCGTCCAGGGGCTCGCCCGCGACGACTGCCCGGTAGGCGTCGAACAGGTCCCGCAGCAGGATCTCGCGGGACCAGCCGTCCCACAGCAGCAGGTGGTAGCTGAGCAGCAAGCCGTCGCGGTCGTCGGGCAGACGCATCACGGTCAGCCGGATCAGCGGCGGCTCGTCCGGGTCGAATCCGATGTCGCGGTCCCGGATGCGCAGGGCTTCGGCTTCCGCGTCCGTCGCAGGATTGATCGTGCGGACGTCGACCCGCCGGCCCGCCTTGAGGACCTGGACCGGGTTTCCGTCGTCGTCGGTGGTGAAGCCGGCGCCCACGACCGGGTGCCGCGCGATCACGTACGCCATCGCCTCGGCCAGCGCGTCGGTGTCCAGGCGCCGGTCGAAGGTGAAGTAGCTCTGCGCGACGTAGTGTCCGGCCGTGCCGGCCATCTGGGCCTGGAAGAACAGACCCCGTTGGAGCGGGGTGACCGGTGCCGTGCGTTCGGCCGTGGCCGAGGCGTCCGCGATCCGTTCGAGTGCGCCGCGCCAGTGGTCGGTCACCTCGTCGGGAATGCCGTCGGCGAGGGTGAAGCCGGCGTGCAGGCTTCCCGTGGTCTCGTCGGTCCACGCGTTGACCTCGACGGCGTACGGGCTGTACCCGTTTCCGTCGGTGATGGTCAGGGCCTGGGACTCGCTCCCCCTGCCGAGGTAGTTGAACAGCACCTGCGGGCGGGCGTCGAGCAGCGGGGCCGTCTGCGCGTCGAGGTACCTGAGCCGGCCGTAGGCCACGTGGCCGCGCTCGTCCGGCTGGCGTTCGGCGACTTCGCGCGCCGCGGCGACGGGGTCGGTGTGCGCCGTGAGCCGCACGGGCGCGATGGAGGTGAACCAGCCGACCGTGCGGGTGTAGTCGTGGTGTTCCAGCGCCGGGACCCGGCCGTGCCGCTCCAGCTCGACGGCGAGGTCGGTGGGCGACGGCTGGACGTGTGTGAGCGCGGCCCGGAGCGCGCCGCACAGCAGCTCCGTGAGGCCGAGCCCGAGTACGGCGGGCGCGGTACGCGTCACCCGGTCGCTCACGTCGGGCGCGAGCACGACGGTGGTCTCGCGCAGCCCTTCGACCGAGGGCAGCAGCGCGGGGGCCTGGAGTGTGGTGATCCAGTGGCCCAGGTCGTCGGTGACATCGGCGGACCGGGTGTTCAGGGCTTCGGCGTACTCGGCGTAGGAAGTGGTCGGCGGCGGCAGCGTTCCCCCGCGCAGGGCGGTGGCCAGGTCGTCGAGCAGGATCAGCCAGGACACGGAGTCGACGGCGAGGTGGTGGACGGTGACCACCAGGGTCCGGCTCGGCTCCAGCCACGAGAACGCGATGACTTCCCCGGCCTCGGGATCGAGGTGCCCGGCGGCTTCGTTCGCCACGGCCGTCGCGTCGGCCGTGTCACTGCGTACGACGGTGGCCCGGCGGGCGGCTTCGGTGCGCAGTGCCCACACGCCGTGCGCGATGTCCAGCCGCAGCCGGAGGACCGGGTGGGCGGCCAGGACGGCGTTCGCGGCGCGTTCGACGTCGGCGAACCCGGTGCCCTCGGCCGCGACCAGTGCCCTGGCCTGGGCGAACCGGGCAAGTGAGCCACCCAGTTCACGTCGGCGCAGGATGATCGGGGTCGGCGTCAGGGGTCCGTCCTCGCGGCGGGCGGGGGCGGGCACCGCGGCCTGCGGTGTGCGCGACCCCAGGTGCTCGGCGAGCGCGCGCGGTGTCCTGAACAGGAACACGTCGCGTGGCGCGATCGACAGGCCGAGTGCCCTGGCCCTGTTGATCACGGTGATGGCGACGATGCTGTCGCCCCCCGCCATGAAGAAGTCGGTGTCGCCGTCCACGGCGAGGGAGCCGGGCAGCGTCTCGGCGAAGATCCCGACCATCGCGGCGAGTGCGGAATCGCTCGCCGCGGACTGTGTGACGTCCTGAGCGGCGCGCTCGGTCAACGCCTTGCGGTCCAGCTTGCCGTTGACCGTCAGCGGCAGGGCTTCGGCCTGGAGCACCCGGCCCGGGACCATGTGCACGGGCAGCTTCGCGGACAGGCGGCCGGTGAGGTCGCCCGGTACCCGGCCCACGACGTGTGCGACCAGGTGGTCCTCGCTGTCGGCCACGGTGACGGCCACGTCCACCACACCGTCGAGCCCTCTGATCGCGGACTCCACCTCGCCGAGCTCGATGCGGAAGCCCTTGAGCTGCACCTGGTCGTCGGCGCGGCCGGCGAACTCCAGCTCTCCGTCGAGCGTGCGGCGGGCGAGGTCGCCCGTGTGGTACATGCGGGAGCCGTCGCCCGCGAACGGGTTCGCCACGAACCGGCCCGAGGTGAGCCCGGGCCTGCCCAGGTAGCCGAGCGACACCTGGTCACCGGCGACGTAGATGGCGCCCACCCGGCCGGGCGGCACCGGCCGGAGCCGTTCGTCGAGAACGTACGTGGCGAGGCCGGGAACCGGACCGCCGATCGGGCTGACGTCGCCGCCGAAGTCCTCGTCCGTGAGCACCCGGTGGGTGACGTGGACGGTGGTCTCGGTGATGCCGTACATGTTGACCAGCTCGGGCGAAGCGGTGCCGTACCGCTCCACCCAGCCGCGCAGTCGCGCGAGATCCAGCGCTTCGCCCCCGAAGATGATCCGGCGCAGCGCGGTGACGGGCTCGGCGGCGTGCCGGTCGGCCTCGATGAACCGGTAGAAGGCCGAAGGGGTCTGGTTGAGCACGGTCACTCCGCGCTCGCGGACCAGCCGGTGGAAGTCCACCGGGGAGCGGGTCAGCCCGTACTCCGGCACCAGCAGCTCACCGCCGTGCACCAGCGCGCCCCACAGCTCCCAGACCGCGAAGTCGAAGGAGTAGGAGTGGAACTGGACCCACACGTCGTGCGGACCGAAGCCCATGCCGGGCCGTGTGTTCGCCAGCAGCGTCACGACGCTGGAGTGCGGGACGACGACACCCTTGGGTCTGCCGGTCGATCCGGAGGTGTAGATCACGTACGCGGGGTCGTGCCATCCGGCCTCGGGTCCGGGGGTGTCCTGCGGCACGTCCGCCTGCGGTGGTTCGTCACCCAGCACGAGCACGCGGGCTTCCACGTCTGGGAGCCGGCTCAGCAGTTCCGTGAAGCGGTCCCGCTGCTCACGGTCGACCAGGACCACCTGCGGAGCGGCATCGGTGAGGATGTACTCCAGCCGTTCGTCCGGGTATGCCAGGTCCAGGGGTACGTAGGCCGCGCCCGCGGAGACGATCGCCACCAGGGCGACGACCTGCTCGGGGGAGCGCGGGACGGCGACGGCGACGCGCTTGCCCGGGCCGGCACCGGCCGCGCGCAGGGTCGAGGCCAGCTCGTTCTTCGCGGCGGCCAGATCGCCGTAGGTCATCGACCGGGTTGCGCCGTCGAGGGCGCAGTGGGTCACGGCGGTGGCCCCCGGGTCACGGCCGGCTGCGGCGTCGAACAGGCCGCCCAGGGTCGTCGGGGCGATCCGTTCGGGGCTGCGGGCGTTGTCGGGTGCCAGGTCGTCGATGAGCGCGTCCGGCCGGGTGAGCAGGCCGGTGAGGGTCCGGGTGAAGCTGCGGAGGATCGCCTGGGCGCTCGTCCCGCGCAGCAGCTCCCCGTCGTAGATCAGGTTGAAGCGCGCACGGCCGGCGGGTGTGCGCTCAACGACCAGGGTCAGCGGGTAGTGGGGGGCGCCCTCGTTCACGATGCCGGTGACGGCCAGTTCGTCGCCGGGCCGCCGTAGAGCACCCACATCGGTCGCGACGTCGAAGACCACCAGGGTGTCGAACAGGGCGCCGCCGCCGGCCTGGCGGCCGATCCTCGCCAGGGAGACGTGCTGGTGCGCCAGCACCGCGCTCTGGTGTTCCCGCACCGAGGTGAGCAGGTCGCGAACCCTGGTGGCACCGGTCCAACGGGCACGCAAGGGGATCGTGTTGATGAACAGACCCACCATGTCCTCGATGCCGGACAGCTCCGCGTCGCGACCGGAGACCGTGGAACCGAACACCACGTCCCTGCCCTGCAGGATGCCGCCCAGCGTCACCGCCCAGGCGCTGTGCACGGCCACGCTCAGCGGCACGCCCGCCGACCGGACGGCCGCGTCGATGTCGTCGTCCGGCTCCACCGCGGTATCGGCGAACCGGTCGGACGGGGTGTGACCGTCGGCGACCAGGGAGGGGCCGGGCAGATCGGTGAGCTGGTCGCGCCAGACCCGGTCGCTCTCGTCGTCGTCGAGGCCGGCGAGCCGGTGTACGTAGTCGGGGAAGCCGCCGAGCGGATACAGGCTCCCGGGCGCGTGGTACTCGGCCAGCAGTGCGCGGAGCATCGGCGGCACCGACCAGCCGTCGGCGATGATGTGGTGCACGGTCTGCACGAGCACTGTCCTGCCGGGTCCCCCGCGGATGAGCGTGTACCGCATCAGCGGGCCCGTGGCCAGGACGAACCCGGCGCGGCGGTCCCGCTCGGCGTGCTCACGGATCTCGGCGTCGGTGATGCCGGGGCGGTCCAGCGTGGTGAACGGGGCTTCCACCCCGCTCTCCAGCACGGAGACCACACGGCCGTCGGCGAGAGCCGCGAACCGGGCGGCCAGATTCGGGTACAGCGTGAGCAGCCGGCTCGCCGCCGTCGCCAGTCGGCCGGCGTCCACCTCGCCGTCCAGGGTGAGCAGTTGCTGCTCGACGTAGCTGCCCGCCGAGTCGTCGTCGAAGACCGAGTGGAAGTACAGGCCCTCCTGCAGCGGGGTCAGGGGAAGGATGTCCAGCAGCGCCGGGCCGTCCAGGGCGTCGACATCGCCCTGGGTGAGCGGCACCAGGGGGAAGTCGCCGGGCGAGTGGCCGCCCTGTTCGAGCGCGGCCAGCCCGGTCAGGGCTTCTCGCAGATAGACGCCGATGTCCGCGGTGTCCTCGTCGGTGAACATCCCGTCGGGCCAGGAGATGGTGGTGACGAGCTCGTACTCGCCGTTCGAGGCGGGTTCGGCGATCGCGTTGAACTCCAGGGCGCGTGGCAGGCGCATCCTCGGGTCGCGCTTCTCGCCCAGCTGCCCGGTGGCGCCGGCGAACTGCCAGTCCCCGGCCGTGCCCGAGTCGAAGCGGCCCAGGTAGTTGAACAGCACCTGTGGGGCGGGCGCGTCGAGCCCGGTGTCGGTCAGGTACCGCAGGGCGCCGAAGGAGAGGCCGTTGCTCGGCACCCGGGCGAGGCCGTCCTTGACCGCCTTCAGCGCGGCGGCCAGGTATGCGGGGGCGGTGGGATCGGCCGTCGCACCGGGGTCCACGACCACCGGGAACAGTGTGGTGAACCAGCCCACGGTCCGCGACAGTTCGGGCTCGAAGCCGGTGCTGTCCGCCACGAACCGTGCTTCGCGGCCGTGTCCCTCCAGTTCGATGTGTGCGAACGTCTGGTCCTGTCCGAGGTCGCGGCGCCACCGGGCGAGAGCGACGGCGAGCCCGGTCAGCAGCACGTCGTTGACGCCCGCGTGGAACTTCGCGGGTATCTCCCCCAGCAGCGCCGCCGTGGCCTCAGGACCTACCGCGACGGTCCGGGTCCGTTCCCGGGCGACGGTGTCCGCCTCGGACAGTGAGCGCCTGCCCAGGGGGCCGTCCGCTCCGGGCAGGGGCCGCTCGTACGCAGCACGGTCCGATTCGAACGCCGCACTCTCCAGCACCTGCGTCCAGCGCCGGAACGACGTACCCGCCGGGGGCAGCTCGACCGGCACGCCGGACGCGAACTGCCGCCAGGCGGCGGCCAGGTCATCCATGAGGATCCGCCAGGACACGCCGTCGACGACCACGTGATGGACGACCACGACGAGCTGCCGTGCCTCGCGGCGCCAGACGGCGCGCAGCATCGCGCCGCGCTCGGGGTCGAGCCCTTCGGTGGCGAGTGCCACGCAGGCGTCGAGTGGCAGACCGCTCTCCTGCCACCCCACGACGGCCTGGTCGGCCTCCGGGATGTCGAAGCTCCAGCGGTCGCCGCGCACCAGCCTGGCCCGGAGCATGTCGTGCCGGCCGGCCACCGCGGTGAGGATCGCGTCGAGGGCGTCGGCGGTCAGGTCCGCCGGGGTGTTCAGCACGACCGACTGCACGAAGCCGTCGATCGCGTCCGTCGTCTCGCCGAGCCACTGGACGACGGGTGATCCGACGACGGGCCCGGTCGCCACATCGTCGTGCCCCGCGGAGGAGATGTCCTCCCGGCTCACGACCGCCGCCAGCGCACCCACGACGCTGTGGGTGAAGATCTGCCGTGCCGTGACGTAGAGACCCGCGGCGCGCAGGGCGCTCAGCAGCGAGATCGCCAGAATGCTGTCTCCGCCGAGCCGGAAGAAGTCCTGGTCGACACCGACCTCGTCCAGTCGCAGCACCGACGCGACCGCCGCGCACACCAGGCGCTCGTTCTCGGTGGCGGGCGGGACGAGCGAGCCCGTCCCGACGCGGGGCTCCGGGAGTGCGCCCCGGTCGACCTTGCCGTTCGCGGTGAGCGGGAACTCCTTCAGCACGACGATGTGGGCCGGCACCATGTATTCCACCATGTGCTCGACGGCCCACGCCCTGACCTCGTCCCCGTGCAGCTCCTCACTGCCGGTGACCGGGATGACGTACCCCACCAGGTAGCTTCCGCCCGCCGTGTTCTTCTTCGCTACGACGCAGGTGTGCCGTACCGAGGGGTGCTCCCCGAGGCCCACCTCGACATCCTCGATCTCCAGCCGCATGCCGCGGATCTTGATCTGGTTGTCTGCCCGGCCGAGGAAGTCCAGCGACCCGTCCGGGGCGAACCGCGCGAGGTCACCGGTCCGGTACAGCCGGGACCCGTCCCCCGCGAAGGGGTTCGCGACGAACCGGGACGCCGTCAGGCCGGGCGCATTGACGTATCCACGCCCCAGGAGGAACCCTCCCACGTACAGCTCGCCGCCCACTCCGACCGGGACCGGACGCAGTTCGTCGTCGAGCACGTACAGCTGGGTGTTGGGGTTGGCCTTGCCGATCGACGTCGACAGCCGCTCCGCCGCTCCTCGGTAGATGACGTGCGAGACGCCGATGGTCGTCTCGGCCGGGCCGTAGCCGTGGTACATGGGGATGTCGAGCCGGGTGCGGAAACGCTCGTACAGTTCCGGGGTCAGGACCTCTCCGCCGCACCACACGTGCCGCAGGCTGTCCAGCCGCCCGGAGTCGCCGGCCATCTCCAGCAGTACGTCCAGCATGGACGACACCAGGTACGTGAAGGTGACGCGCTGATCGGACAGCACGCTCAGCAGGTGGTGGGGGTCGCGTTCGCCGCCCGGCCGCAGGACCACGAGCCTGCCGCCGCGCACGAGCGGCAGGAAGATCTCGTTGATGGAGATGTCGAAGGACAACGGGGCCTTGAACAGTGACGCGTCGTCGTGGCCGAAGCCCAGGATCTCCTGGGACTGCCACAGCAGGCGCTCGCTGATGGCTTCGTGCCGGATCATGGCGCCCTTGGGACGGCCGGTCGAACCGGACGTGAAGATCACGTACGCGAGGGCGGCGCCGGGGACGGCGACGTCGGTGCGCTCGGCGGGGTAGGAGCGGAACCTCCAGGCGTCGAGATCGACGGGCACCGCTGCCGGTTCACCCGCCCGCTGCTCACCCGAATCGTTGAGCTGCAGCACGACACGGGCGTCCTCGATGACGACTGCCCGGCGCTCGGCAGGCCACTGCGGGTCGAGCGGCACGAACGCACAGCCGGCTTGGAGCACGCCGAGCAGCCCGATCACCATGTCGGCGGAGCGACCCAGTGAGATGCCGACGACCTGTTCGGCGGTGAGCCCACGCCCGATCAGGTGGTGGGCCAACTGGCTCGAGAGCGAGGCCGCCTGACGGTACGTCAGGGACCGGTGCTCGTCGACGATCGCGATGGCGTCGGGCCTGGTCCGTGCCTGCTCGAGGAACATCTCGACGACTGTCGGGCGGATTCGATCGGCCCCGGTGTCGTTCCACTCGGTCAGGGCCTTGATCCTCGCCGCCGCGCCGACAGGGCCGATGGTCCCGACGGGCCGGTCCGGGAAGTCGGCCAGGTCGTCCAGCGCCAGCTGCGCGTCTGCCGGCATCACGCCTTCGGGGGCACTGATGCTTCGGCCGTCGGCACCGATCTCCCAACCCGCGGGTGCTGCACCGCCGTTGTCGACCCACCGGAGAACGTCGGCGAACAGGGTGGTGGAGGTGAGGTCGATGCCGTCGGGGCTGCGGCCTGTCGCCCAGTACGACAGTCCGATGGCGCACGCCTCGGTGATGGTCCGGTCGGAATAGTCCCCGGTTCGCCTGCGTACGTCGTCCAGGCTCGCGGGAGAAAGCAGCGCGCAGAGAGCAGTGGGATCCGTCATCGGAGACTCATCGTCCTTCCAGCGTATGAGAGTTGGACCAATCCCAACTCAGGGGTGCCTAGCTGCCCTCGCGCCAGGCGCGCCACAGTCGCGCGTACCGTCCACCCAGAGCCACCAGTTCCTCGTGGGTTCCCTGTTCCACCACACGTCCCGCGTCCAGCACGGCGATCCGGTCCGCCGCCATCGCCTGGGTGAGCCGGTGCGCCACGAACAGCGTGGTCCGGCCCGAGCACGCGGCCTGTACGGACCTCTCCAGCTCGGCGGCGCCCTCGCTGCCGGCCTCCGCGGTCGACTCGTCGAGCACAACCACCGCCGCCCGGTTCAGCACCAGCCGCGCCAGGGCGATCTGGGCGACCTTCGTGACATCCAGGCGTTCGCCGCCCTCGCCGACCATGGTGTTCAGCCGGTCCGGGAGCGCGTCGACCCAGTGTTCGGCTCCGACGGTGCGCAGTGCGTCCATCAGCTCGGCATCCGTCGCTCGTGGCGCGGCCAGCCGCAAGTCGTCGGCGAGCGGACCGGAGAACACGTGCGTCTCCTGCGTGAGGATGCTCACCAGAGCCCGCGCGCCCGCCTCGTCCAGACCGGCGAGGTCGTTCGGCCCGATGCGTACCGACCCTGCCTGCGGGGTCCCGATGCCCGCGATCAGCGCGGCCAGCGTCGACTTGCCCGCACCTGTCGCCCCCACCAGGGCGAGCGATCCGCCGGCCGGGATCGTCAGGCTGACGTCCCTCAGGACCGGCTCCTCGGCGCCGGGATAGCTGAAGGTCAGCCCCTCCACCGTCACCGGGTACGGCATGGCGTCCGCGGACGCCACGGAGGTGTCGCCCACCAGCCGGTCCTCCGCGGCCTCCCCCAGCACCCCGACGAGCCGGGTGAGGCTCGCACCCGACTTCTGCGCCTCGTCGAAGGTGAACATGATGGCGCCCAGCGGGGTGAACAGCCGGTGGAACATGAGCGGCGCCGCCGACACCTCGCCCAGGCTCGCGGCGTCGGCCTCCAGCAGGACGTAGCCCACCACGAGGATCAGGACCAGCCCGATGAATTCGGCACGGTTCTCCCTGCCGACGAACCGGCCGAAGATCCGGAAGACCCCGATACCGAGATCGCGTACGCGCCACGACTCGGCGGTGACCTTCTCACGGAAGGCACCCTCCAGGCGGTAGGCCCGGACGGTGTCGATCCCGTTCAGACCGCTGATCAACGCCTGCGCGCGGTCGGCCTGGGCCGCCCTCTGCTGCTGGTACAGCGGGGCGGACCGGGGCAGGTACCAGCGAAGTGCCAGCGCGTACGCGGGAAGTGCGCCGGCACCCGCAAGGCCGAGTCTCCAGTCGAGTCCGAACATGCCGACCGTGGCGATGGCGACCAGCACGCCCGCCGAGAACACCGTGGGGATGGCCGTGCGGATGCCCCTGGACAGCACGGCCACGTCGTCGCCGACCCGGGACAGCACGTCTCCCCGGCCGACCTGCTCGATCCGTGCGCTCGGCATCCCCAGCACCGCTCGGACGGCGGCTTCCCGCAGCCGCGCGAGAAGATCCGCGCCCAGCCGCCCGATCAGGTACGTCGACACCGCGGTGGCCGCCGCGCCGAGCAGCGCGGCGGCTCCCATCAGGATCCCGATCGTGACCAGGACCGAATGCCCGTCGCCCTCGACCACGCCGTCGACCACTTGGCCGAGAAGGAGCACCGGAAGCACCTGGAGCGCCGCCCCTGCCACCGTGGTGAGCACGGTGGAGGCCGTCAGCCACGGCACCTCACGGCAGCGCTCGGCGACCCATCGGGTGGACTCGCCCCCGGCCGCCGTGCGCAGGGTGGCCGGGGCGACGCGGGTGTCGGTGCTGCTCACTCAGGAACCGGGCCGGGCCGGCGACGGGCGCGGGCGACGGGCCTCACTGCTCGACCGACTTGACGAGCTCGTCGATCGCGTACGGCAGGGACAGCAGGGTTCCCTGGGACATGGCCGCGCCGACAGCCGGGCCCTCGCTGTCCAGCATGTACGACACCTTCCCGGCCTTGGTCGCGGGCAGGTTGGCGAACAGCTCGAACTTCTTCAGCGCGTCCTGGTCCGCCTTGTCGTTGATGACGAAGATGCGGTCGACGTCGACGAGGTCCATGCGCTCGGGGGAGAGCTTGGTGTAGAACTGGTCGCCCGCGATCTCGTCGATCTTCGTCACTCCCTTGAAGCCGATGCCCGTCACCAGCCGTCCGCGTACGTCGGTCGTGGTGAACGGTGCGACCGAGTCCTCGTACCAGGACAGTGCGACGGCGGTCTGGTCCGCGAACTCCGGGTGCGCCTCACGAGCCGCGTCGAGCTTGCCCTGGATGCCCTTCACCAGTGCGGCGCCCTCGTCCTCCTTGCCGAGCGCCTTGGCGATGTGGACCGCGTTGTCCTGCCAGGGCGCGCTGAAGAGTTCCTTCTCGGCCTTGGTGCGGCCCACGGTCGGGGCGATCTTGGAGAGCTTGTCGTAGGCGGCCTGATCGATCTCGGAGTAGACCGCGATGATCAGGTCCGGCCGCAGGGCGGCGATCTTCTCGTAGTTGGGGCCCGAGTCGCCGTTGCTCATCACGACCTCGGGACGGGTGTCGCCCCACTTGTCCTTCACCCAGGGCCACTGGGTGTTGATGTCGGGGGACGTGCCGGCCGGGTTCGGGTACTGGTCGACCATGCCTACCGGCTTGATGCCGAACGCGAGGATGGCCTGGTCGTCGGTGTAGCCGACGGACACGACCCGTTCGGGAGCCTTGGTGACCTCCGTGGATCCGAACGCGTGCTCCACGGTCACCGGAAACGCGCCGGCGGCGGCCTTCGGGGACTTGTCGCTCGTCCCGTCCTCCGGGTCGGAACCGCATCCCGCGAGGAGGCCGACGCCGAGCGTCACCGCGGCAAGGGTCGCCGCCAGTCGCCGCCCTGGCTTCGCAAACGTCGATCTGTGGAAGAGCATCCGTCAATCCCCTGCTTTCGCGCTGTCCGCTACACCCCGTCTGAGGGCAGCCAAACCTTACCCATACAGGGTGAGGTTAGCCTAGCCTAACTATAGCTATTTCCCTTACGGACAGCTCAGTTGAGCTGCACATGGGTACGCCCGATGGGCACGATGAGCGGGCGGTCGCCCACCGGGTCGTCGATCACCTTGGCCCGCAGCCCGAACGCCTCGTGCAGCAGCTCGGCCGTGATCACGTCGCGGGGGTGCCCCTGCGCCAGGATCGATCCCGCCCGCATGACGATGAGATTGTCGCTGTACCGGGTGGCCAGATTGAGGTCGTGCAGCACCATGACCACGGTGCGTCCCGACTCGTGCAGGTCGTCCACCAGGTCGAGCACGTCGATCGCGTGCGCCAGGTCCAGATACGTGGTCGGCTCGTCCAGCAGCAGCAGGTCGGTGCCCTGAGCCAGCGTCATCGATATCCAGACGCGCTGACGCTGCCCGCCGGACAGCGAGTCCACGGGGCGGTCGGCCAGCTCGGACACCCCCGTCATGGCCAGCGCGCGCTCCACGACGGAGGCGTCGTCCGACGACCACTGCCGCAGCCAGCTCTGGTGCGGATGGCGCCCTCTGGCTACCAGGTCGGCCACCGTCAGCCCCTCCGGCGCGACCGGGGCCTGCGGCAGGAGGCCGAGCTTCTTCGCCACGTCCCTGGTCCTGAGCTTGACGATGTCCTCACCGTCCAGCACGACCGCGCCCGCGGTCGGCTTGAGCAGCCTCGTCAGGGTGCGCAACAGGGTCGACTTCCCGCAGCCGTTGGGGCCGATGATCGTGGTGATCAGCCCTGGCGGCACCGTCACGTCGAGACCGTCGATGACGGTCCGGCCGCCGTATCCGACCGTGATGCCCCTGGCTGCCAGCCGTGGGACGTCCTCGACCGCTGATTCGGTCCTCGTCATGTGCTGAGTGCCCACAGGTCCCCCCGTTGTCCGGTTCGTACGGTCGTCTTCGTCAGCCATGCGTCAACTGCCTGAGGTTCGCCCGCACCAGCAGATATACAAGGAAGGGGCCGCCGATCGCGGCGGTGACCACGCCGACCGGGAGAGTGATCGGCAGCGCCGAGCGCGCGATGAGGTCCGCGCCGATCAGCAGCAGAGCGCCCACCAGTCCGGAGGCCACCAGGGGCGGCGTGGGATACCTCGCCAGGCGCATCGCCACCTGCGGCGCCACCAGAGCCACGAAGGGGACCGGTCCCGCCGCGCTCACCGCCGCGGCCGCCAGCAGGACCGCGCACAAAAGGAGGACCGCCCGCACCCCCGAGAAGCGCACGCCGAGCCCGGCGGCCACCTCGTCCCCGAGGTGCATGGGCTTGAACTGGAACGCCACGCCCGCCACGACGGCCATGAGGACGAGCGAGCACCAGAACACCGTCCGGACCTCGTCCCACGACCGGTTGTCCAGCGAGCCGACCAGCCACACCTGCGCCCGCGCCACATCCCTGATGTCGGCCGAGGTGAGGAGCCACGTCGTGATCGCCTCCATCATGGCGGTGACCGAGATGCCGATGAGGATGAGCCGGAAGCCGTCGATCCCGCGCCGCCACGCCAGGAAGTACACCAGCAGACCCGTGCCGAGGCCCCCCGCGAGCGCCGCCGCCGACAGGCCCACGGTGCTGACGACCGCGGCGGTGGCCCCGCCCGACACCGTCACCAGGCAGACCGCGACGGCGCTCGCTCCCCCTGTGATCCCCAGAATGTCGGGACTGGCCAGCGGGTTACGGGCGACGGACTGCGTGATCGCCCCGGACACCCCCAGAGCGATCCCCACGAGAAGTCCGGCCAGAGCACGCGGCATCCGCAGATCCATGATGACGAACTCGTCGACCTGCTCGCCACGGCCCAGGATCGTGGCGATCACCCGGGGCATCCCGATGGGGAAGTCCCCGACCCCGACGGACAGGCAGAAGACCAGAAAGGTGGTCGCCGCCAGCAGCAGCGTGACGCACAGCAGCCAGGGCCGCCAGACGAAGGACGCCTGACCCAGCCGTACGCCGGGCGCCACCGATCGCTTCACATCCGTACCGTTCATGCGCTCCTGAACTTTCCTCGCCACACCAGAGCCGCGAAGAACGGGGCACCGAGAAGGGCGACGACGACACCCGCGTCCAGCTCGCCCGGCCGCACCACCACTCGTCCCACGATGTCGCAGACCAGAAGGACGACGGCTCCGAGGAGGCCTGCGTACGGCACCAGCCAGCGGTAGTCCGGCCCGGTCAGATACCGGGCCACATGAGCGACCATCAGCCCGAGGAACGCGATGGGACCGCATGCCGCCGTCGCCGCCCCCGCCAGCAGGGTGATGGCGACGATGCCCACGGTCCGGCTCGAAGCGATGTTCACGCCCAGCCCTCGTGCCACGTCGTCCCCCAGGTTGAGCAGGTTGAGCGAGGGCAGCGTGGTCAGGGCCAGCACGAGTCCGACCGCGATGAACGCGGTCACCGGCCAGATGATTTCGAAGCCGACACCGGCCACCGAGCCCGCGTTCCAGAACCGCAGCGCGTTCAGCGACTTCAGGTCGGACAGCGCGACAGCCGTGGTCATCGCCGCGAGGAACACCGTGACTCCCTGACCGGCCAGTGCGAGGGTCAGCGGGTTGCCGGCCCCCCGGCCGATACTCGACAGCCCGAAGACGACGACACCGGCGGCCGCCGCCCCCAGGAAGGCGAACCAGACGTACTGGAAGGGGGAGGTGAAGCCGAACAGGGCGATACCCGTCACCACGGCGAACGAGGCACCGGAGTTGATGCCCAGCAGCCCCGTGTCAGCGATCGGGTTGCGTGTGTACCCCTGGATCAGCGCTCCGCCGATCCCCAGGGCGATGCCCGCGACGATCGCGAGCACCGTCCGGGGCACCCGCACCGTCCGCACGATGAGCCGGATCTCGGTGAGGCGCTGGTCCGTCTCCGGCGCGGCGAACAGCCCGTGCCACACCTCCGCGGGACTCAGCGCGCGCGCACCGACGGCCAGCGACGCGGCCGCCCCGATCACGAGGATCGCCACCAGCGCGCCCAGACCCACAACCCGTCTTCGGCGGGCTTCCGTCGCGCCCCTGGGAGCGGGACGCTCCACTGCAGTCGTGCTCATGTCGACTTACGATATCCCTTTGATCTACGCACATTTCACGGCCAGTTGGGCACCTGCGGCCCTCAGGCCGGGCGCGTACGCCCGAGGAACGGAGTGCCCGCGACATCGCGCCGTCCGGAGTGACCGGCGGTGCTGCCGGTCCCCTCCACCACCAGTCGGGCCTCGTCGGAGGCCGCCTTGACGCCCCGGTCGAGCAGCGAGTCCAGGATCTCGCCGACCCGGATCGCGGTGTTGGACAGCAGGGCCGAGGTGATGCCGTGCGTGTGCTCCGTTCCGCCCTGAAGGTAGATGCCGCAGCGCAGGTCCGGATCGGTCGAGATGCGGTAGTCGCGCTCGACGCGCACGCGCCCCTCCTCGTCACGGAGGCAGCGCTCCGCGACCTCGCCGAGGAGGCCGAGGGGATCGACGGGGCTGTAGCCGGTGGCGAACACCACGACGTCGGCGTCCAGGACGGTCTCCTCCCCCGTGACGAGGGACTTCACCGTGGCGTGGACGGTGTCCGGCTTCTCATCGACGGCGGCGAGCCGGGACACGTTGAGGAAGCGCAGCCGCTCGGTGCCGAGGACCTTCTCCTGGTACGTCTGCCGGTAGAGGTCGTCGATCAGATCGATGTCCACCACGGAGTAGTTGGTGTTGCCGTGGTAGTCCATCAGCCTGCGCTTGACGCTCCCGGGTGCGGCGAAGTACTCGTCGACCGCCCCGGGGTCGAAGATCCGGTTGGCGAAGCTGCTGTCGTCCGCGGGGCTGTAGCCGTAGCGCGAGAAGACCGCACAGACCTCGGCCCGGGGGAAGCGGCGGTGCAGGTAGGCGACGTTCTCGGCGGCGCTCTGCCCGGCGCCCACGACGACGAAGCGGGAGGGCGACTCACCCTCCAGCCCGTCGACCTTCGCCAGCAGTTCGGAGTTGTGCCAGACGCGGTCACCGCGCTCCACGCCCTCGGGCATGAGAGGTCGCAGCCCGGTCCCGATGACGACGTTGCGTGCGCGGTGGACCGTGAGACCGTCCCCCGAACGGACCGTCACGTCCAGGTACTCCACGGCTCCGTCATCCACGACAGGCGTGACCCCGACGACCTCGTGGCCGTAGGAGACCATGTCTTCGACCTTGGCCGCGGCCCACTCGAAGTAGTCGTGGAACTCGACCCTGAGGGGGAAGAGGTTCTTGTGGTTGATGAAGTCGACCAGCCGCCCCCTGCTCTTCAGGTAGCAGAGAAAGCTGAACTCGCTGGTCGGGTTCCGGAGCGTCACCAGGTCCTTGAGGAAGGACACCTGCATGGTCGCGTCGTCGATCAGCATCCCACGGTGCCAGCCGAAGCGCGGTTGCTGTTCGAAGAAGTGGGCGGTGACCGGCTCCTGCGCTCCGACGCCGGCGTTGTGCTCGCCGATCGCGATCGCCATGGCCACGTTGGACGGCCCGAAGCCGATGCCGATGAGGTCGTGGACCTGTGGTGCGTCGCCAGGCTGAACCTGAGACATGTCACTCCCATCGTGCGGGGAAGCCGCCTGAAGTCGCGGGGGAAGACCGAAGTCCGGGCACGCCGAACGGAGTGGCCCGTCGTAATTTAGGTGAGCCTAAGCTCATCTCCCGGAGCTGTCGATAGGGCACGGCAAGTGCGACCCGATGACGGCCCCCGCGCAACAAGGCCACCGCGAGGCCCTGTTGCGCACTAAGGTAAGCCTCGCTTTACTGGGCGTTCGTCAGCCCCTGCACCAAGGAGGAACACATGCGGGTCGTCATGTTCGGGTACCAGACCTGGGGGCACCGCACCCTGCAAGCCCTCCTGGACTCCGAGCACGACGTGGTACTGGTCGTGACGCACCCCAAGAGCGAGCACGCGTACGAGAAGATCTGGAGCGACTCCGTCGCGGACCTCGCCGAGGCACGGGGCGTCCCGGTGCTGATCCGCAACCGTCCCGACGACGACGAGCTGTTCGCGCGCCTCGTGGAGGCCGCCCCGGACATCATCGTGGCCAACAACTGGCGGACGTGGATCCCTCCGCGCATCTTCGGCCTCCCCCGCCACGGCACACTGAACGTCCACGACTCGCTGCTGCCGAAGTACGCCGGATTCTCCCCGCTGATCTGGGCTTTGATCAACGGGGAGTCCGAAGTGGGCGTCACCGCGCACATGATGAACGAGGAACTCGACGCCGGCGACATCGTCCGGCAGGAGGCGGTCCCGGTCGGCCCGGCGGACACCGCGACCGACCTCTTCCACAAGACCGTCGATCTCATCGGCCCGGTCACCATCGGCGCGCTCGGCCTCATCGCAGCGGGGAAGACGGAGTTCACCCGGCAGGACCGCTCCCGGGCGACCTTCTTCCACAAGCGGTCCGTCGAGGACATCCGCATCGACTGGAACTGGCCCGCGGAGGACCTGGAACGCCTGGTCCGCGCCCAGTCCGAGCCGTACCCCAGCGCCTTCGCCTTCCACAAGGGCAGGCGCATCGAGGTACTCGCCGCGGTGGTGTCCCAGGGGCGCTACGGCGGCACTCCCGGCCGCGTCTTCTACCGAGAGGGCGACGGCGTGGTGATCGTCGCCGGATCCGACGCCCGCACCGGCCGCAACCATGGCCTGGCCATCACCCGCGTACGCACCGAAGACGGCCGGGAAGTGCCCGCGACGGAGTACTTCACCGCCATGGGCGGCTACCTGACCAGCCGTCCCTGACGATCGCGGCTCCTGACTACGGCTCGCGGATCGCCTCCACCGCCTCCCGGACGTCCGGGTGCGGGTCGCCGGCCAGGCCGTCCAGCAGCTCGGTCACGCCGGGGGTGGACCAGCGGGCCACCGCCCACACCAGCTCCTCGCGCACACCGGGGTCGGGGTGCGCGGCCAGCCGCGCCAGCTGGGCGAGCGGGCCGCGGCGACGCGTCCCGAACCAGTGCAGCACCTCCCGCAGTACGACCGGGTCGCCGGGGTCGCCGGACGCCGCGACCCTGGCGAGCAGCACCCTGACCGGTGGCGGCGGGCCGTCCAGCGGATGCGGCAACCGCTCGAGCAGGCGCCGTGCCCCGTAGCCGCCGCGCACCCTGCATCCGAAGCAGGTGCAGGGACGCACGCCGTGCGCGTCCGGCAGATACCGCCAGCCCACGACCTGCGGTGCGGCGCGGAGCCTGTGCACTTCGCCCCGCCGGATCGCCCTGGGCACGAACACCTCCCAGCCGCGGGGGTCCTCCAGGGCCGCGATCCTGCGCACCGCCTCAGCCGCGGGGATCGCGGCCGGGATCTCCCGCACCCGGTCCGAGTAGCGTCCGAGCGACACACGCTGCCCGTCGTCCAGCCGCAGATGAACGGCGACCAGCCCACCGCGACTCCCGGAGCGGGCCAGCTCCCGCAGCCACTGGTGGGTGAGGGTGTACGAGGGCAGCACCGGGAAGCAGTACACGCCACGCGGGCCTCCCTGCGCGTCGCCGGCCGCGCGGATCCCTGACCGCCGGATGCGCGGAGCGTTCGCCGCAGACGTCAAATGCACGAACATCGCCATGACTTGGCATGCTAAGCGATCGGCGGGGCGGTGGTCCGGCTGGTAGGGACGCCCCCACGCCCACCCCGCAATAAGGGCAGGCTAACCTAAGGTCCATGAGAGCTGGTGAGAGCACTTCCAGTGCTGTGGATGCCCGTGTGGCTACCGGTGTGCCGCGTGCGCGTGGTCACGGTTTGTCCGCCGACGGGGTGACTGTGGCGTACGGCCGGGTCGACGTCGTACACGAAGCGGGCATCACCCTCCGGCCCGCCGAGGTGACTGCCCTCGTGGGCCCCAACGGCAGCGGGAAGTCGACGCTCTTGCGCACGCTCGCCCGCCTGCAGACCGCTCGCACCGGCTCGCTCACGGTCGGCACGGAAGCCGACGAGGCCACGGACGGCTTCGCGCTCGGCGCCCGTGAGTTCGCGCGTCGCGTCGCGCTCCTGACGCAGTCGCGCTCGACGCCGGGCGGACTCACGGTCCGGGACGTGGTCGACTTCGGCCGCTACCCCTACCGGGGCCGCTGGGGCCGTCCCGATCCGCGCGGCGCCGCAGCGGTCGACCGGGCGCTCGGCCTCACCGGTGTCGAGGACCTCGCCGACCGTGGCGTCGACCAGCTCTCCGGCGGGCAGCTCCAGCGCGTATGGCTCGCGAGCTGCCTCGCGCAGGAGACGGGTGTCCTGCTCCTGGACGAACCGACCACATATCTCGACCTCCGCTACCAGGTCGAGCTCCTCGACCTGATCCGCGATCTCGCCGACGACCACGGGATCGCCGTGGGCGTCGTCCTCCACGACCTCGACCAGGCAGCCGCCGTCGCCGACCGCGTCGCGCTGCTGCAGTCGGGACGCATCGTCGCCGACGGTGTGCCCGAGGACGTGTTCACCCCAGATCTTCTGTCGGACGTCTACGGCATTCGCATCGACGTAGGCACCGATCCCTCGACCGGCCGGCTGCGCACCCGCGCGATAGGCCGCCACCACTCCAGATCCGAAAGGCTCAGCACCTCCTCATGAGACGCCACCTCCTCGCCACGGCCACCGTCGCCGTCGCCGCCCTCTCCCTGGCTGCCTGCGGGACCACGGAGCCGTCCTCCGACGACGCCGCGGCTTCCGGCAAACCTGCCGAGAAGATCACGCTCACCGATGCCAAGGGCACGAAGGTGACCCTCGACGGCCCGGCCACGAAGGTCGTCGCCACCGAGTGGAACGTGGTCGAGGACCTGGTTGCCCTCGGAGTCGCCCCCGTCGGCGTCGCGGACGTCAAGGGCTACACCGCGTGGAACACCGCGGCCCCGCTCACCGGTGACCCCAAGGACATCGGTACGCGCGGCGAGCCCAGCATCGACACCGTCGCGGCGCTGGCGCCCGACCTCGTGGTCGCCACCAGCGACCTCTCGCCGGCCGTCGTGAAGCAGCTCCGCAAGGTCGCGCCCGTCATAGAGATCACGTCCGCCGACGGCGCCGACCAGATCGGCACGATGACGGAGGGCCTCGACCTCATCGCGAAGGCCACCGGCAAGGAGGCGGAGTCGGACGCCCTCAAGAAGGACTTCGAAACGAGCGTCGCCGAGGGCAAGAAGGCCCTTGAGGACGCCGGCCTCGGCGGCGCCGAGATCGCCTCCGCCGACGGCTACGTCGCGTCGAACCAGGTGTCCATCCGCGCCTACACCGGCGGATCCCTCCTCGGTGCCGTCAACGAGAAGCTCGGCCTGAAGAACGCCTGGACCGTGAAGGGCGACGAGAGCTACGGCCTCGCCACCACCGACGTCGAAGGTCTCACAGGCCTCGGCGACGTCCAGTTCACGTACGTCGCGAACGACGCCGACGGCGACGCCTTCGCCGGCCCTCTCGCGAAGAACGCCGTGTGGAAGTCGCTGCCCTTCGTGAAGGACGGCAACGTGCACCGGCTGCCCGACGGCGTCTGGATGTTCGGCGGTCCCCGCTCCATGGAGGCGTACATCGACTCCCTCGTCGACGCGCTGACGAAGTAGCACGCCGTGGCCGTCATCGAGAACACCGCGGTCGGCCGTGACCGCTCCGCCGCGGCCACGACGGGTGCGGTCGCAGTGACGGCCACGCTCGTGCTGCTGGTCATGGTCCTGGCCGCCGTCGACATCACCCAGGGCACCGCCGACGTCGGCGCGTCCGAGGTCTGGAACGCGCTCACCGGCAACGCGGCTGCGGGAGACGCCTCCGTCGTCATCGCGTCCCGGCTGCCGAGGATGATCGCCGCCGTCCTCGTCGGACTGGCACTCGGCGTGGCCGGCGCCTCACTCCAGTCCGTCAGCCGTAACGTGCTCGCCTCGCCGGACACCCTCGCCGTGAACGCCGGCTCCTACCTGGCGCTCGGGATCGTCGCCGTCACCGGCACGACCATTCCGCTCCTCGCCTCGTCCGGCGCGGCGTTCGTCGGCGGCCTCGCCGCGGCGGCGGTCGTGCTCGGGCTGTCCGGTCTCGGCAAGGGCACCGTCCGCCTCGTCCTCGCCGGCACCGCGCTGGCCCTGGGGCTCAACGCGGTGACCGAGGCGCTGCTCCTCCTCTTCCCCCAGCAGACCGAGGGCCTGTACAGCTGGAACCAGGGAAGCGTCGGGCAGAACGGGTTCGACGGGGTCCTCCAGATGGCCCCGGTCATCGTCGTGGGCATGGTCGGGCTGCTGCTCGTCGCCCGCCGCATCGACGCCCTGGCCCTGGGCGACGATGCCGCGCGGGGGCTGGGTGTACCCGTCCGCGGGACCCGCGTCACCACCGTCGTGCTCGCCACCCTGCTCTCCGCTGCGGCGGTCACGCTCGCCGGCCCGATCGGCTTCGTCGGTCTCTGCGCGCCCGCGCTCGTCCGGCCCCTCACCCGCCGGTTCCGGGGCCTCGTACGCTCCCGGGTGAGCCTGCCCGTTGCCGGCCTCGTCGGTGCCGCGCTCGTGCTCGGCTCGGACGTGCTGCTGCGCGCCGTGGTGCCTGCCGACACCGCTGTGGAGGTGCCCACCGGCGTCGTCACGACCGTCGTCGGCGGGGTGTTCCTCGTCGTGATGGCACTCCGTCTCCGGGACACCGCATCGGCAGAGGCTCCGGACCGGCTGCGGATCCCGAGCCGGACGGCGTTCCTCGTGACCGTGCTCGTGCTCGCCGTCGTCCTCGTGGGCGTACTCTTCGCGGCCGTGCTCCTCGGCGACTCGAAGCTGCTGCTCGGAGACGTCGTGAACTGGGCCCAGGGCAGGGCCGGCCGGGTCGTCACCTTCGTCCTCGACACCCGGGTGCCCCGGGTGACGGCCGCGCTCCTGGCGGGTGGCGCGCTGGCCCTGTCCGGCACCCTCGTGCAGGCCGTGACCCGCAACCCCCTCGCGGAACCCGGCGTCCTCGGGGTCTCCGGAGGTGCCGGTCTCGGCGCCGTCCTCCTGGTGACCACCGCGCAGTCCCCCGGCTCGTGGGCGGTCGCGGGAGCGGCCTTCGCCGGAGCGGCCGTCACCGCGGCGTTCGTGTTCGGGCTGGCCGCTCGGGGCGGTTTCCAGCAGAACAGGCTGGTGCTGCTGGGGGTCGGGGTCTCCGCCGCCGCGGCGGCGCTGATCAGCCTGGTCATCGTGCTCAGCGACCCGTTCGACACGACGAAGGCCCTCACCTGGCTTTCGGGATCGACGTACGGGCGGAACATGCCCGATGTGGTCCCGGTGGCCGTCGTGCTCGCCGTCGGGGTCGTCCTCGCCGTGGTGCGCCGACGGGAACTGGACCTGGTCGCCCTGGACGAGGACACCCCGAAGCTGCTGGGCCTGGGCCTCCCCCGGGCCCGACTCGGCTTCCTCGTGGTGGCCGTGCTGCTCGCCGCCACCGCCGTGGCTGCTGCGGGCACGATCGGCTTCGTCGGACTGGTCGCCCCGCACGCGGCGCGCGCCCTCGTAGGCCGGCGGCACGTACGGGTGGTCCCGGTCGCACTCCTGCTCGGCGCCGTACTGGTCTGCCTCGCTGATCTGGCAGGGCGCACGGTGATCGCCCCGGCCCAGCTCGGCGCCGGCTTGATGACGGCCGTCATCGGTGCGCCGTACTTCGTCTACCTGCTGGTCCGCACGCGGCGCTGAGCACGGTCGGGGCGGGCCCCTCGGTCGGCACCGATGGCCCGTCCCGGCCCCCACCCCGGTTGCGCGCGCGAAGCACCGGAAACTCCATACCCGACTCCCGTCACGTGGACGGCGGCAGTTGTCCGCGTACCCAGGCAGGATCGGGGTTGACGTGCGGCCGGCCTGCCACCACTACGGTCGGCACCGTCTCGTCGCCGTCGTTGGCCGCCCTCACCGCCGCCGCCCCTTCCGGGTCGCGCCAGATGTCGACCCAGTGCAACCGGCCCGCGCTCCGGCCCAACCGGATCCGCAGGCGCAGGCAGTACTTGCAGCCCGCCCTCCAGTAGACGACCGGCCGGCCGTCGACCGCGCTGCGCCGTAGTGCCTCCACAGAGCCGATCGACCGCGGGAACGCCAGTGGCGAGTGCAGCCCTGCGAGCACGACGAACACCAGCAGCAGCCCGACGGCGGCGCCGAGGGACCCTCTGACGACCTGCGCGGTCGCGACGAGTGAGCCGCAGACCACGAGCGATATAGGCAAGATCCAAGCGCGCATCATGGTGAGGCAGGCTACCTGTGGCAGGGGTCCGGCGGACCGACGGGCCCGCGCGTCCGCCCACAGCAGCACCGCTCCGGAGAGAATCATGGACACGTCCGCTCTCGCGCGTCAGCAGGAGTCACCTATGTCCATCTGCAGGGTCATGCCCGACATCCGCTCGGAAGCCATGGAGGAGAGCCGGGACTTCTACGAACTCCTGGGGTTCGAGGAGGTCATGAACCACGGGTGGGTCATGACGCTTGCGTCTTCCTCCAATCCCACAGCGCAAGTCACCTTCATGAGCCACGACAGGAGCGCGCCGGTCGTGCCCGACATGAGTGTGGAGGTGGACGATGTGGACGCGGCCTACGCGGTGATGCGGGAGAGCGGCGCGGACATCGTGCACCCGTTGCAGGACGAGGAGTGGGGCGTGCGCCGGTTCTTCGTCCGTGACCCCAACGGCAAGGTGGTCAACGTGCTGAGCCACCGATGACCCGCCCCTGACTCACGCACGGCATCCGGCCCGCCGCTCACTTCCAGCAGCGGGCCCGGGTGACCGCGTCCGGCGTCCACCGGGGCGGTCCCCGGAGTCCAACGTCCCGGACGAGCGCGTCCCGCCGCCGCGTTCAGCTGCCGGGCGTGAGCCCCAGCGTGTTGAGCACCCCGTACACCCCGAGGAACAGGATCGCCGCGCTGCTCATCACGAGGGCGCCGGTCAGCCAGGGGTTGGAGCGGAAGCGGGGCGGGACGCCTGTGTAGCGCAGGCGCCAGACCGCGACCACGACCGCGAGCAGGAAGATGCCGCCGGCGATGCCGCCGATCTGCACCATCAGGACCGGGGACTGCATCCACAGGAAGAAGCACATCCACACCGGGGGCAGGCAGCAGGTGAGGATGCGGATGGTGCGGGTGCGCACGCGCATGTCGTGCCAGTCGATCACTCCGAGCAGACCGAGGGTGTTGGCCCACAGGCGGGGAACGCTGGCCGACGAGGCGACGGTCACCGAGAAGAGGACGGCGATCGCACCACCCAGGAAGAGGTACTCGGCCCATGGGCCGAGCGTGTCGGTGTAGATGTGCGACAGCGTGGTGATCATGTCGTTGCCCTCGGGCACCAGGCCCTGCGGATGGAGCACCGAGGCGCCGATCACGTAGAAGGACAGCGTGCACACGGTGCACACGATCCAGGAGACACCCACGTCGAGCCGCATGACCTTGAGCCAGCCCTCGGCCCGCCGCGCGCGCTGCTCGGTGCCGTCGTCCGGGCCGGTCCAGCGGGCGTAGCCCTTCTCCAGGCACCAGTAGGTGTATGTCGTCATCTCGTCGGCCCCGACACCGGTGATGCCGAACATGGCGAGTGCGATGCCGACCGTGCCCGCGGGTATCTGGAAGCTCAGTCCGTCGGCGAGTTGCTCGGTGCCGTACCCGAAGACGGTGAAAGGCAGGGCGAGGGCCAGGCCGAAGGTGATGATCGTCTTGAGCGTGATGCCGACGACCTCGACGCGCTCGACGACGTTGTACTTGCCTGTCTGGAGGATGAGGACGGCGGCGGCGGTGACGATGAGGGCCCAGATCGTCAGCGAGGACGCGCTCAGCGCGCCGCCGTGGATGGGCAGGAGGATGGAGCAGGCCGCCGCGGTGCCGCCGATGATGCCGCCGCGCTGGAACATCTTGGCGAAGTCCATGCCGATCCAGAGCCAGTTGATCCAGCTCAGCCGGCCGATCCTGGGTCCGACGTCACGGAAGCCGTCGAGCGCGGGGCGGCCGTTGAGGATGGTCCAGCGGGCCAGCTCCATCTGGACCCACACCTTGACCATGGTGGAGATGATCACCAGCCACAGGAGCGCGAACCCGGCCTTCGCGCCGAGCGAGGTGGTGGTGATCAGTTCACCGGAGCCGACGACGGCGGCGGACAGCACGAGCCCCGGGCCGAGGTGGCGGATTCGGCCCCGGAAGGTCTCGGGGGCCGGGCGGGCGTCTTCTGCACGCAGCGCGTACGGGTCGGTCTGCGCGGAGGGTGGCACCGCCGTGGCGCCGTCGGTCGTAGTGGCCATGTCAGGTCCTTGGGGATCTTCCGGCGTCGTCGCCGGTATCCGGAATGGGGACAGGGTCGTGCCGTGGTGCGTCTTGCCGTGCTGCCGTGTTCCGTGGTGAGTCGTGCCGTGGTGGTGCCGTGCGAGTCGTGCCGTAGCGACCCGTAGGTGGCGACTCACGCCGTGGGGCCTCAACCCGCCCGGTGGTGCGGCTCCTTGCCCGCCAGCACACGGACGACGTCCTCGGCCACCATCTCCCCCATGGCCTGGTTGGCCTCGGGTGTGCAGGCGGCCATGTGCGAGGTCAGGAGAGCACGGGGCGCCTGGCGCAACGGGTGATCGGCGGGCAGCGGCTCGATGCTGAACGCGTCGAGGGCCGCGGCCCCGAGGTGTCCGGAGCCGAGCAGGGCGGCGAGCGCGCCTTCGTCGACCAGGCCTCCGCGCGCGGCGTTGACCAGGACCGCGCCCGGCTTCATCGCCGCCAGACGTGCCCGGCCGAGCAGCGGGGTGCCGGACGGGTCGGGCGGGGTGTGCAGGCTGACGGCGTCGGAGCGCGACAGCAAGGCGTCGAGCGCCACCGGTTCTGCGCCGTGGGCACGGACGTCGTCGTCAAGGACGTACGGGTCGTGGGCGAGCAGTTCCATGCCGAAGGCACGCGCGTAGCCGGCGAGGAGGCGGCCGATGCGGCCGAAGCCGACGATACCCAGCGTCCTGCCGTGCAGTTCGGGGCCGAACAGCTTGGGCCAGCCGCCCGCGGTCACGGCGGTGTGCGAGGCGGTCAGGGAGCGGGTCGCGGACAGGAGGAGACCGAAGGTGTACTCGGCCACCGCACGCGAATTGCTGCCCGGCGCGTACACGACCGGGATGCGGCGGGCGCGGGCAGCGGACACGTCGATGGTGTCGACGCCGACGCCGTGCTTGGCGATCACCTTGAGGCGGGGCGCCGCGTCGATGACCTCGGCGGTGATCGCGTCCATGCCGACGATCAACGCGTCCGCCTGGGCCGCGTACGTGAGGAGTTCCTCGGTGGGCAGTGCCGCGTTCCCGCCCGGGCGCAGCGGCCCCACTCCCGCCTCCTCCAGGATGTCCCATGGACGCGACGCGTACCGGGCGAAGGTAGGTGTCGTGACGATCGTGGTCGGCATCAGCGCTCCCCGCCGCGTGCCGCTTCCAGGTGGGACGTGGCGATCTGCTGCAGGTGAACGACGTCGGCCGCGACGGTCGCGAACGTGAAGCCCTCGGCGAGGCGGCGGGCGGCGCTCACGCCGTCGGCGTTGTGGATGCCGGCCGCGATGCCCGCGGCCTCGGCCGCCTTGCGGATGCGGGTGAGAGCCAGTTCGAACTCGTCCTGCACGGAGGGGTCGTTGGAGGAGGCACCGCCGATGGCCAGGCGCAGGTCGGACGGGCCGACGTAGATGCCGTCCAGGCCGGGGGTCGCGCAGATCTCCTCGACATGGGCCAGACCGTCGGCCGTCTCGATCATCGCGAGGACGGCGGTCTGCTCGTGCGTGTCGGCGGGGTTCGGGCCGATGCGCAGCTGGGCGCGCATCGGGCCGTACGAGCGGCGGCCCAGCGGCGGGTAGCGGACGGCGGCCACCGCGTCTGCGGCGTCCTGTGCGGTGTCGATCAGAGGGACGATCACGGCGGTCGCGCCCGCGTCCAGGGCCTTGCCGATGTAGGTGAGATCGTTGGCCTCCACGCGCACCATCCCGACGGCGGTGCTGCCCTTGGTGTCGGTGGCGAGGAGGTTGTTGAGCATGCCCTGGTAGCCGAAGAGGCCGTGCTGGGCGTCGAAGGCCAGGTAGTCGTAGCCGACACGGGCGAGGCGCTCGGCGGCGATCGGTGAGTCGAGCAACGACCAGTAGCCGATGAGCTGTTCACGGTTGCGCAGGGCGGCGGTGAATTCGGCAGAGGTGCGGCCGATGGCCATGTCTGTCTCCGTTTAGAGGTGAGGGCGAGGTCAGGTCAGGTCAGCGGTTGTAGGCGGGCATCGGGCCGCGGAGGCGGGCGCCGATCTCGTCGCAGGCTGCCAGGACGTCCGCCGGCAGGGGGCCCGCGGCCGCGGCGGCGATGTTGGCCTTCAGGTGGTCGACCTTGGAGCCGCCCAGCAGCATCGCGTCCGTGGACGGCTGCGACAGCAGCCAGCGCAGCGCCAGGTCGGTCAGGGGCAGGCCGGCGTCGGAGGCGATGCGGGTGAGGTCGGTGACCGCGCGGAACAGATCCTCGTTCCAGTACCGCTCGCGGTACATCGCGGCCAGGGCGGAGTCGCCGAAGCGACCGCCGTCCGGCGCCTGTTCGAAGCTGTGGCGGCCGGTGAGCAGGCCGCCGCCGAGCGGGTTGTAGGCCATCGTGCGCAGGCCGGTGGCGGCGGCGTACGCCGTGTACTCCTCCTCGATACGGCGCGCGAGGAGATTGTGGAGCTGCTGGGCCACGACTGGGCGAGGTGCGCCGACCTCGTCCGCCACGCGGTTCAGCTCGGCGATCTGCCAGGCGGCGAAGTTGGACACACCGAGGGCGAGGACCTTGCCCTCCTGTACGAACTCGGCGACGGCGGCGAGGGTTTCGGCGAGCGGCGTCCCGCGGTCCGGCTGGTGGAGGTAGAAGAGATCCACGTGGTCGGTGCCGAGGCGCTTGAGGCTTCCCTCGAGCGCGGCACGCAGGCCCTCCGAGGAGAGCGGCGCGTGCTCGCCCTGATCGGGGTGCGGTATGCCTGCCTTCGTGGCGAGAACCACCTGGTCTCGACGGCCGGGCAACAGCTCGGCGAGGATGCGCTCGCTCTCCCCGCCGGCGTAGCCGTTGGCGGTGTCCACGCCGGTGATGCCCGCATCGAGCGCGGCGTCCACCATCGCGGCGGCCGTCGCACGGTCGGCGGTGTCTCCGAACGTCATCGTGCCGAGGACGAGGCGGGACAACGGTACGGAAACATGCGGGAGTTCAAGGCCGACGGTCACGGCGGGTTCCTTCCGGGGCGGGGTGGTACGGGTGGTGCGATCTCGTGCACAGACACACCTTCATGCGTGATCTGCGCATCACGGTTGGTGCCGTGCGGCTGGACGGCCCCGACCGGCCGCCGCGGTGGCTCCAGCGACGGCCGCGCTGCGGTCAAGTGCGGTGCGCCGTGCGGTGTTAGCAGGTAGGCGTCGCGTCCACGAGGGCGACGCGGTCCGTGGGTGACGGTCGTCGGCGCCACCGGAACGCTCGCACGACTGCGTAAATCACGCAAGAGGTCTCGCGCACTTCGCGCAATCTGTGTCATGATCCGGGCCGGGCCACCCACCGCCGGACACGCCCGAGGAGGTTCGATCCCGTGGCTTCCCTGCCCCCGCTCCCGCCCGTCTCACCGTCCGTCCCACCGCCCGCACCGCCGTACGTCCTCGCACTCGCGGACGACCTGTCCGGCGCGGCGGAGACCGCCCGCGCCCTCGGCGGTCCCGTCCGCGTGTCCCTCGCCGTCGCCGACGTAACTGCCGCGCACGACCTCGTGGTGGACCTGGACACCCGTCACCTGGCTTCCGCCGATGCCGTATCCGCCGTACGGGCGGCGCTGCGCGCGACGGAGGCCGGCCCGGCCCGTCTGCTGTACAAGAAGGTCGACTCGCAGCTGCGCGGCCACCTCGCCGCCGAGGCCGCCGCCTACGCGGAGGGGGCCGAAGCCGTCGTCATAGCCCCCGCGCTTCCCGCGGCCCGGCGCACCGTGACCGGCGGCGTGGTGCACGTGAACGGAGTCCCGCTGCACCGCACGGACGGCTGGCGAGCCGAGCGCGCACCCGTGCCGCGCTCACTGCCGGAGGCTCTGTCCGGTCTGCCGGTCCGTTCGGTCCCCCTCCACACCGTGCGGTCGGGACCGAGAGCGCTGGACGCGGAGTTCCGGCGGATCGCCGCGTCCGGCGCGCACCCCGCCCCGGACGCCGAGACCGACGCCGACCTGGACGCGGTGGCCGCGGCGGCGCTACGGCTCGGCCCCGGGTTCCGGCTCCTCGGCAGCGGCGGGCTGGCGGGCGCACTGGGGCGGGCGCTGGCACGTCCCGCCACCGCGCCGCCGTCCCCGCCCGCCCGGGACCACGCTCCGTTGCTCGTCGTCGTAGGGACCGCCGAACCCGGCGCGATTGCGCAGATCGCGCACCTCACCGCGCTCGGCGCGCACCATGTGCTGCTGGATCCGGCCGACTTGGCCTCGGGGACGGTCCGCCCGCCGCTTCCCGGCTCCGCTCCCGCTCTGACCGTGTTCTCCATCGACGGTTCGACAGGCCTGCGTCCCGGCGCGGGACGGGCCCTCAGCACCGCCCTGGGTGCGCTCGCGTCCGCGCACCCGGGCCGGCCCGACCTCGTCCTGACCGGAGGCGAGACCGCTCGCGCGACTCTGGATGCTCTGGGGATAAAGGAGTTGGAGCCTCTCTGCGAGATCCACCACGGCGCTGTCCACTCCCGCACCCCTGACGGCCGCCGCGTCGTCACCCGTCCCGGCAGCTACGGCTCCGAGGACTCACTGCTGCGCATCGCTGTCGCACTACGGCCCCGCCTCGCTGTCGCCACGAAAGCCGTCTGAATCCGTCATCGCCCTTTCTCCCGCCTAGGAGTTGTTCTCATGCGCACCACCCTCCCCCTCATCGCCGTCACCATGGGCGACGGCGCCGGCGTCGGCCCCGAGGTCGTCGTCGCGGCCCTGCTCGACGACGCGGTCCTGACCCGCTGCCGACCCGTCGTCATCGGCGACGCGCACCGGCTGCGCGAGGCCGCCCGTATTCTCGGCCTGGACTGCGAGATCTCCGCCGTCGACCACCCGCGCGACGCCGAGTTCACGCCCGGACGCGTCAATGTCGTCGACCTCGGGCTGCTCCCCGCCGATCTGCCCTGGGGCAAGCTGTCGCCGGTGGCGGGCGGCGCCGCCTACGCCTACATCGAGCGTGCCGCGGAACTCGCCGTCGCAGGTGAGGTGCACGCCATCTGCACCGCCCCGCTCAACAAGGAGGCGCTGCACGCCGCCGGCCACCTCTACCCCGGCCACACCGAACTCCTCGCCCACCTGACGGGGACCGAGGAGGTCTCGATGATGCTCTCCACCGAGAAGGTGAAGGTCATCCACGTCACCACGCACATCGGCCTGATCGACGCCGTCAACCGCATCGAGCCGGGCCTTGTCGAGCGCACCGTGCGCCGCGGCCACGAGGCGATGGTCCGCGCCGGCACCCCGGCCCCCGTCATCGGTGTCTGCGGCATCAACCCGCACGCGGGTGAGAACGGCCTGTTCGGCTACGGCGAGGAGGGCGAGAAGATCGTCCCCGCCCTGGAGAAGCTGCGCGCCGAGGGCGTGGACGCCCGGGGGCCCCTCCCTGCGGACACCGCCTTCTTCCTCGCTTCACGGGGCGACTACGACCTGATCGTGGCGATGTACCACGACCAGGGCCACGGCCCTGTCAAGGTCATGGGCATCGAGGCTGGTGTCAATCTCACCGTGGGACTGCCCGTCATCCGCACCTCCGTCGACCACGGCACCGCGTTCGACATCGCCGGAACGGGCACGGCGGAGGCCGGTAGCATGGTCGAGGCGCTGCGCCAGGCGGCCGCGATGGCTTCGGCGCCCGCCGTCCCGGCGGCCTGAACCGCCGTCCCCTGCACCGCCGTTACCGCCGCACCGTAGAGGACTCCGTAGATGCCGCCGACCACCTCCCAGGCACGACGCGACCGCATCGTCCGCCTCGCCACCACCACCGGCCTCGCCAGCGTCGAGGAACTCTCACAGCTCTTCGACGTCACCCCTTCGACGATCCGTCGCGACCTCGCCCGTCTCACCACGGAGGGCCGCCTCGCGCGCACCTACGGCGGCGCGATGGCGCTGTCCGCGCACCCCGAGGCGTCGCTGCGCCAGCGCACGGGCGAGGCGTACGAGGAGAAGCGGGCCATCGCGCAGTGGGCGGCGCGGCAGGTCGAGCCGGGCGAGACACTGCTCCTCGACGCCGGTACGACGGTGGGCGCGCTGGCCCACGAGCTGCGTGGGGCGAAGGAACTGACGATCGCGACGACGGGCCTGACCGCCCTGCACGCGCTGGCCGACGCGGAGGGCGTGCACGTCGAGTGCCTCGGCGGCACGCTCCGCCCGCTCAGTCAGGGCTTCGTCGGCCCGCTCACGGAGGCGGCGCTCGAACGCATGTCCTTCGACCGCGTCTTTCTGGGGGCCGACGGCGTCACGGTCGACCGGGGCATCTGTGAGGCGGACCTGCGCCAGACCCGCCTCAAGGAGCTGATGTCACGCCGCGCCGACCGGGTCTATGTGCTGGCCCACGGAGCCAAGTTGGGACGTACGCCGTTCCACGCGTGGGCGACCCTCAGGGACGAGTGGACCCTGGTCACGGACGCGTCGGCGCCCGACTCACAGATTCGCGCTTTCGAGGCCCGCGGCGTGCGTGTCGAGGTCGCCCCGTCCGCGGCGGAGTGACAGATCCCCACGCCCGCCCGGCCCTCGCCGTCGGCTACAGGAGCCGGGTGCTCCGGTCGTTGATCACGATGGCCTGACCGTCGCGCAGGGGCTGATGGGCAACGCCTTCGGCGTGGTAGCGGTCGGCGACGATGCCGAGGATTTCCGTTTCGGGATGGCCCGGTGAGTCGATGTGAGGTACCACGACGTAGTCGAGAAGCGCCAGTCCGTCCCAGCGGGGCCGGTCACCGTAGGCGGTGCGCACCGCTCGCGGGTCGTCGCACTGTTCCAGGCCGTGCAGGTCAGGCGCCAGCACGCATGCGCCTGCACTGTAGCCCCCATAGACGAGGGCATCCTGCCGCAGCAGATCGGTCAGAGCCCGGTCGGCACCACTGCGGGCCAGTGCCTGACGCAGGACGAACACGTTGCCTCCGCGGACCCAGACCAGGGGGAAACGGGAGAGAGCGGCCGCGACCCATGTGGAGGGCTGATCGAAGAACGCACGCAGGTCGACCTCGACCGGCCGCAGTCCGAGCCCGGCGAGCGCACCGAACTCCCGCTGGACCGCCACTCGGCGCTCACTGTCCGGCAGGGCGTCGATCGCGTTGGCGATCACCGCGACATCTGTCGTGGAGGCGGGGCGGGTCAGCAGCGCCAGCATCTGGTCCGGGTGGTCGCCCGTTCGAAAGGAAGAGAGATACATGCGCATCTGTGGACCGTAGTGCGGCAAGGACATCGATCGCCACCGATCGGCAGACGTCAACTCCCGGTCCCGGGGCATCTCCCCATCAAGCCGCAGAAAGTCGGGCTCATCGGTCACATCAGTAACACGAAGGACACACGCACCTGTTGAAGCATCGCCGAAGTGATCATAGACTCGTGCGCCGTCGGTTCCGGTTCGCGTTCGCGACTGTGATCCAGCTCCGCGGATGTGCGCGACCACCGTCGCGCCCCTCACGGCGGGCCGGGGACCGCTGCTCGGCCTGCACCACTGCGAAACCCCGTACCCACCCAGCCGGGAGAAGCATGTGAGAGCACGTCGCACGGCCAGATGGGCCGCCTCAGCACTCGTCATAACCCTCGCGTCGACCGGGCTGCTCGCCGGCCCCGCAGCCGCCTCCGGGCCCGCTGCGGCGCAGGGCCGCCAGGGCACCACCGCAACGGCCCCCGTCACACACGAGGAGAACGACCGCGTCCCGGAGGGTTCGCTCTGGACGCAGCACTACTTCCCGTCCTCGGACCGCTCCGGCACCGAACTGCACGCCGACGTGCTGCTGCCCGAGGGACTGCCGAAGAAGGCGAAAGTACCCGTCATCCTGTCCGTCGGCCCGTACTTCGGGCACTCCGGACAGTCCGGTGTCGAAGGCTGGACCCACACCGGCCCCTCCGCCCGGTTCCAGGACTTCATCGAGGGCACCGACCTGTTCGACCAGGGCTACGCCTTCGTCATGGTCGACCTGCGCGGCTTCGGCGGCTCCACCGGCTGCCTCGACTGGGGCGGCCCCGGCGAACAGGCGGACGTGAAGGCGGCGATCGACTGGGCCGCGAAGCAATCCTGGTCCACGGGGGCGGTGGGCTTGTACGGCAAGTCCTACGACGCCGCGACGGGCCTCATCGGCAACAATCTGGACCAGCGCGCGCTCAAGGCCGTCGTGGCCCAGGAGCCCGTCTGGGACATGTACCAGTACATCTACTCGAACGGCGTGCCCCGCCCGAATGTCACCGGCACCGCCAATGCCTACAACTCCATCGCCACGCTCGGCCAGCTGCCGGACGACGACCCACGCTACCTCGCCAACTCCCGTTACGAGGAGGCCCATCCGGAGTGCCTGACGCAGAACGCGGCCGGGTACCGGATAGCCGACCAGGACGACGAGTTCTGGACCTCCCGCGACCTGGCGAAGGCGGCCAAGGGCACGGACACACCGCTCTTCGTGACCCAGGGCTTCATCGAGAACAACACCAAGCCCGAGGAGATGCAGGAGTACCTCGACAACCACAGGGGCCCCGAGCGCGGCTGGGTCGGCCAGTGGGAGCACGTACGCGGCGGAGACCGCACCAGCGACGGACGCCTGTCCATGGGTCGTGAGGGCTGGTACGACGAGACCCTCTCCTTCTACGACCAGTACCTCAAGGGCGTCAGGCCGGCGGTCCGCTACCCGGCCTACTCCGTCGAGGACTCCACCGGCGCATGGCGGGCCCAGAAGACCTGGCCGGTCGTGGAGCGCCCCGTGACCCTCCCCCTCGGCGGCGGCTCGTACGTGGACGACGGCGGGCTTTCCGCGATCGCCGCCCTGACCGGGTCCGGCGTGCCGGCACCCCAGGAACGCGTGAAGCCCTCCGGTGAATGGGACCTGGAGAACGCGCCCACGACCGACCCGGCCGCACCGGAGGGACTGGCCGGGAAGCAGGCGCTGCTCCAGGAGACCGGGGCCGTCACATCGAGCTTCTTCGTGTGGTCGAAGGCGCTCAGGAAGGCCGTGCGGGTCACCGGCACCCCGCGGATCTCCCTGACCGCCGAGGGCGAGGGCAACGTCATGCTCAAGCTGTACGACGTCGCCCCCGACGGCACCGCCGTCATGTTCGACGAGCAGGTCTCACTGCTGACCACGGGCAGGCTCACCGTGGATCTCAAGTCGACCGACTGGACCCTGGCGGCCGGGCACGTCCTGGCAGTGGAGATCGGGTCCATACAGACCGGCTCGTGGCGTGACACTCCTTCCGGCGAGACGATCGAGGTCAAGGGAGCACGGCTCGGACTGGCCCTGGACGACCCGTCCGACGACGTCGCCACCGGAGGTGCCCGCTCGCCGTACCTGGACACCTACCTGCGCCAGTACACGGTGGCCCTGCCGGCCGGTCCCGCCACATTCACGGTGGTCCCCGGCGGCCGCCTCTGACCCCTGGGCCGGCATCGGCCGCCGGGGTTCCCGGAATCCATCCGGGAGCCCCGGCGCGACGCCGGCCTTACGTGTCGGTCTCACCTGCTGAAACACTGACCGGTCAGGACTTGAGCCGACCGGCGCGGGTCCCCCACAATGCTTGGCATGACCGCTGCTGCCGACTTCCTCGTGGGGCGCCTGCACGTCGACCTGTGTCGCCAGTCCAGCGCGACCTGTCGCGGCTGACGCCTGCCGGACCCGTGGAGCCTTAGGGCCACCTGCCCTCAGCTTCCCCGCGAATCCGCGTCCCCACGGCGCCGCACAACGCCGCGGCCCCGTTTCCTCCCCCCCGTGTCCTCGCGTGCCCGACGCGTACCTGAACGTACGTCGCCGGGCTGCCTCGGCATGCCCCTGCGGCGTGCCGGCACGCCATCCTCCGCACCCCCTCCGGAGCTCTCGCATGTCTGCCCTCACCTTCCATTGGTTCCTCCCCACGACCGGTGACAGCCGGCACATCGTCGGCGGCGGCCACGGCTCCACGCCCGGCACCGCCGGCGGGGACCGCCCGGCCTCGATCGAGTACCTCGGCCAGATCGCCCGCACCGCCGAACAGCTCGGCTTCGTCGGCGCGCTCACCCCCACGGGCGCATGGTGCGAGGACGCCTGGCTGACCACGGCCATGCTCACCCAGGTCACCGAGCGGCTGAAGTTCCTGGTCGCTTTCCGCCCCGGCCAGATAAGCCCGACGCTGTCGGCGCAGATGGCCGCGACGTACCAACGGCAGTCCCACGGCCGGCTGCTGCTCAACGTCGTCACGGGGGGCGAGTCAGCCGAACAGCGCGCGTACGGCGACTTCCTCGACAAGGACCAGCGGTATGCCCGGACCGGGGAGTTCCTGGACATCGTGCGGCGGCTCTGGGCAGGTGAAAGGGTCGACCATCACGGCGAGCATCTGCGTGTCGAGGCCGCCGAGCTGAACCGGCTGCCCGAACCCGCGCCGCAGATCTACTTCGGCGGCTCCTCGCCCGCGGCCGGTGATGTGGCGGCACGGTACACCGATGTGTATCTGACCTGGGGCGAACCGCCGCAGCAGGTGAAGCAGAAGATCGACTGGGTGCGCTCGCTCGCCGCAGCGCAGGGCCGCGACGTACGGTTCGGCATTCGCCTGCACACCATCACCCGGGACACCTCGGCTCAGGCGTGGGCCGAGGCGGAGCGGCTTCTGGGGGCCATGGATCCTGAGCGGATCAAGGCGGTGCAACAGGGCCTGGCGGCGAGCGAGTCCGAGGGGCAGCGCCGGATGCGCGAGCTGCACAACAGCGGGGACACCGGCAGCCTGGAGATCTACCCCAACCTCTGGGCGGGGGTCGGCCTGGTCCGCGGTGGCGCGGGCACCGCGCTGGTCGGCAGCCACACCGAGGTCGCGAACCTGATCGAGGAGTACCACCGGCTCGGCATCGACGAGTTCGTCCTGTCCGGCGTGCCGCATCTGGAGGAGGCGTACTGGTTCGGCGAAGGCGTTCTTCCGTTGCTGGAGAAGCGCGGTCTCTGGCGGCACCCGGCCGGCCCGCGTCCCGTCGAAGCGGGCATCGTCCCGTTCGCCGGCCGTTGAGCGCCGCACGCGTGCCCTCGGAGGCACGGCCCGGCGATCCGGAACCGGAGCAGGATTCAACGGCTCCCCGGCGGCTGAGGACCGTCGTGCTCGCCAGCCTGCTGGGCACCACGGTGGAGTGGTACGACTTCTTCCTCTACAGCACGGCCGCCGGACTGGTCTTCAACAAGCTGTTCTTCCCCACGGCCGACGGCACCGTCGGCACGATGCTGGCCTTCGCGACGTTCGCGGTGGGCTTCGTCGCCCGCCCCGTGGGCGGCCTGCTCTTCGGGCACCTCGGCGACCGGATCGGACGTAAGCACACCTTGGCCTTCACCATGGGTCTGATGGGCGTCTCCACCGCCCTCATCGGTCTGCTGCCCACGTACCAGCAGGTCGGTGTCCTCGCCCCCGCACTACTCCTGGTCCTGCGCGTCGCACAGGGTGTGGCGCTGGGCGGGGAGTGGGCAGGGGCGGTGCTGCTGGCCGTCGAGTACGGACCGAAGGGCCGCAAGGGCCGGTTCGGCAGCTATCCGCAGATCGGACTGGCGCTCGGACTGGCTCTTGGCACCGGTGTGTTCGCGCTGCTGAGCAATGTGCTCAGCGAGTCGGCGTTCCTCGACTACGGGTGGCGGATCGCCTTCCTCATCAGCCTGGTGCTCGTCGTGGTCGGGCTGACCGTACGTCTGAAGATCGACGAGACGCCGGCCTTCCGCGCCGCGCGTCGCCTCCAGGAACTGCCCCGCGCGGCGCCGCTGGTGGAACTGATGCGTGAGCCGGCCGCCCGCCGGCACGTTCTGCTGGGCATGCTGGCGCGATGGGGTGAGGGGGCCGCCTTCAACACCTGGGGGGTCTTCGCCATCACCTACGCGACCGGGACGCTCGGGCTGGACCGCACTCCGGTACTGCTCGCGGTCACGGCCGCGGCGCTCGTCATGGCCGCTCTGATCCCTGTGTCCGGAACCGCGGTCGACCGCTACGGGGCCCGCCGGGTCTACCTCTTGGGCATGGCCGCCTTCACCGTCTCGGTCTTCCCCGCGTTCTGGCTCTTCGGGACCGGCGGGACCTGGGCCTTCGCCGCGGCGCTGTTCGTGACGCTGGGGATCGTGCACGGTTCGTTCTACGGCGCCCAAGGCACCCTGTTCGCCGCACTGTTCGCCACACCCGTCCGGTACACGGGCATGTCGTTCGTCTACCAGATGTCCGGCATCTTCGCGTCCGGCATCACACCGCTGATCATGACCGCGCTTCTCGCACTCGGTACGGGCAGTCCGTGGTGGGCCTGCGGCTACCTGGTGCTGACCGGCCTGGTGAGCGTCTGGGCGACGGGCCGACTGCGGGATGAGGACCAGCACGTGCCGACCGGACGGATCTCCCCGGAGCTGACCTCGCCGGTCGGCTCATCGGTTCTGGTGGGGACCGGCGTGGGGGGTAGCGAGGTCGGTCGCCCCTGACCCACGGGCCGGTCCCCCGGCTTCGGCGCGCCACTGCGCCGAGGCCGGGGACGACCCGGGCATGACCCGGAACGGGCGTGGGCCGGGTCCAGGGCGTCGTCATACGCCCGGTCCCAGACGGGACCACAGCTCCCGTTCCACCTCCGTCAGCGGGATGTGGGCAGCCAGGCACTCCGGGTGGCCCGGCGGAAGGCGAGCGGGAACCTCGTGGGCGCCCGTGCTCGGAGGCCGCCCGCCCTCCTCCTGCCACAGCCAGGCTGCCGGAATCCCCCAGAGCCCACAGCCGGAGGCGAACAGGCCCGGAGCCATCCGGGCAAGCAGCTCGGCCCAATGCTGTCTGGATGACACGGAAGTCTTACCCCAGCGCAGGAAGGTCGAGGTGTTCACGCAGGGTGGTGCCCCGGTATTCGGTGCGGTAGACGCCCCGTTCCTGGAGTTCCGGGACGAGCTTGTCGACGATGTCCGTGACGGAGGCCGGGAGCAGATGCGGCAGGAGGTTGAAGCCGTCGACGGCACGGGTGCTGACATAGCGCGTCCACTCGTCGGCGATGGCCGAAGGGGTGCCGACGAAGGACGGGTGCCCCGGTGACACTTCGAGTACCAACTCGTGTATGGACAGTCCTCGTTCCGCTGCGAGGTCTCGCCACTTCCGGATCAGGGCCGGCTTGCCGGTGCGGCGCTCGACGGAGATCGTGCCGCGTGAAGGGTCGAGTTCGTCCTCGCTGGGCTCGATGTCGGGCAGTGGACCGTCCGGGTCGTAGGCGGACAGGTCGGTGCCCCAGTACTGCTCCAGGAAGGCGATCGCCCGGGGCCCGTTGACCTGCTCGCCGCGCACCCAGTGCGCCTTCTCCTCCGCGTCGGCCGCGGTGTCGCCGAGGACGACGCTCGCGCCCGGGAGGATCCGCAGCGAGTCCGGTGTCCGGCCGTGGCGGGCCAGCCGATCTCGCAGGTCGGCGGCGTAGGCCACGGCCTTGCCGTATTCGGTGTTGGCGGAGAAGACGACGTCGGCATGGCGGGCGGCCAGTTCGCGGCCACCGTCCGAGTCCCCTGCCTGGAAGAGCACCGGACGGCCCTGGCGGCTGCCCGGCACGGTGGCGGTCGCGCGCAGTTCCACGAGGTCGCCGTCGCGCTTCACCGGGGTGATGGAGCCGGGCCGCGCCCAGCTCGCCGCGCGGCCGTCGGGCGCGACGGCGTCCGGTGCCCAGGACGCCCACAGCTCCTTGGCCGCGTCAACGAACTGTCCGGCACGCTCGTAGCGGCGTTCGTGCTCCAGCCAGCCTCCCCGGCGGAAGTTGGCGCCGGTCCAGGCGTTGTCGGTGGTGACGATGTTCCAGCCGGCCCGGCCCTCGGACAGCAGGTCCAGGCTGGCCAGCCGGCGGGCCAGATCGGCCGGATAGTTGTACGTGGTGTTCTGGGTGGCCACCAGGCCGATCCGCTCGGTCACGGCGGCGAGCGCGGACAGCTGGGTGATCGCGTCGGGCCGGCCGGCCACGTCGAGGTCGAAGACCTTGCCACGGTTCTCCCGTACCCGCAGCCCTTCGCCGAGGAAGAACGCGTCGAACAGGCCGCGTTCCAGGGTCTGCGCGATCTCGACGAACGTCTCGAACGCCGTGTGCGAGGGCGCTTGCGGATCGGTCCAGATCAACTGGGGCCCGACGCCTGTGAAGAACACGCCGAGGTGGATCTGCGGAAGGGGATTCTGATCGGTCAAGACACTCACCTCAGGCGTTCGTGGCCGCCGCGGCGGCGAATCGGTTGGCGGGACGGGGAAGGCCGAGCGTTTCGCGCAGTGAGCTTCCGGCCCGGGGGGCGTGCCCGGGCCTCGACGCGGCGACCTTCGGAAGCACCCGCTCGGCCAGGACCGGCAGGTCGACGGCGAGTACGGCCGGATGCAGCCTGACTCCGTCGACCGACTCGGCCAGCTCGCGCAGGAGGTCCAGCAGGGACTCCGGGGAGCCGACATGGCGAAGCCTCCCGGACTCCGGCCAGTCGGCGGCGTCGTTCAGCTCGGCGAGCCGGTCCGCGGCCGGGGCTTCCGCGTCGAGGACCACCTCCACCTCGGCGAAGACCAGGGGCGCGCCCGCTTCCCGCGCCGTGGCCGCCCGGGCCGCGACCGCGGCGGGGTCGGGCCGCCCGACCAGGACCACGTCGGCGCGCGCGTCGGCGTCCAGCGAGTCCGGGGCCAGGACGACGATCTGGCCCTGCGGCGGACGCGGAGTGATCAAGGGGCCCTTGACGGTGAAGGTCGCGCCCTCGAAGTCGATGTGATGCACCCGTCGCGAGTCCAGGAACCTGCCGGTCGCCTCGTCCTTGATGATCGCGTCGTCCTCCCACGAGTCCCACAGGGAGCGTGCGGTGTCGATGACGTCGGCGGTCTCACGGGCCAGCGCGGCAGCGGGCAGTGCCGCTCCCCCTACGGTGGCGAGGTCGTCCTCACCCGCAGCCGCGCCGACCACCCAGCCGGCCCTGCCGTGCGAGGCGTGGTCAAGGCTCGCCAGCTGGGTGGCGAGATGGAACGGTTCCGTGGTGGCGACGTGCAGGGTGGGCGCGAGGCCGATCCGGTCGGTCAGGGGTGAGACGTACGAGGCACGGGTTCCGGCCTCCACCCGGCCGGCCGCCCCGGGGCCCGCATCGGGCGGCAGCGGCGAGTCGGCGAAGGTGACGAGGCCGAAACCCGCGTCCTCGGCTGCGGCGACCACGTCCCGCAGTGCCCCGGGGGCCAGGACGGCACCCGGTGGGCGGCCGGAGTGGCGCCATGCAGCGGGGTGGGCGCCGTCGCCGTCGACTTCCAGGGCGAGATGCAGGCCGGCAAGCCCGGTTTCGCGATCAGTCATGGGATGTTCCTCCGGTCGAAGTGGGTTCAGGGGAAGAGGAGTTGGCGGATGTCCGAATGGGCGGGCGTGCAGGGGCGGGGATGCGGAGGGCTGCGGCTGCCCGGTCACGGAGGGGCGGCCGGGGACCGGCGCGCTGCCGGGAGAGCCACAGCGCCACGGTGAGCGCGGCGAGGACCGCTGCCGCGGCGCCCGATGCCATTCCCCAGCGCACCCCGGCATGCTCGGAGATCCAGCCGATGGCAGGGCCGCCGATCGGAGCTCCGCCCATCGAGATCACCGTGTAGACGGCCATCACCCGGCCGCGCATGGCGTCGCTGACCTCCGACTGGACAAAGGCGCTGACGGCCGTGTTGAGCGTCATCAGCATGAAACCGGCCGGCAGCAGCAGTGCGAGGAAGGTGACGTAGGACGGCATGGATGCGGCCAGCGCCTCGCACACACCGAACAGCACCGCCCCGACGACCACCGTCCGTACCCGCGGGGAGGCACGGCGCGTGGCCACGAGCGTTCCGGCGATCGTGCCGACGGACAGGGCGGTCGACATGAACCCGAGCCCGCGGGAGCCGACGTCGAAGACCCGTCCGGCGAACAGGGTCAGCGTCGTGGAGAAGTTCAGCGCGAAGGTGGAGACCAGGCCGAAGATCGCGAATACTCCGATCAGTTCGGGCCGGGCGGCGACGTACCGCAGCCCCGCCACGCCCGCTCCCACCCATGGCTGCCGCTCCACGGGGACCGGCCGTGCCTGCGGACGGATCGTCAGCAGGCCCGCGAGCACGACCGCGAAGGACACGGAGTTGACCGCGAACACCCCGCCCGTGCCGATCAGGGCGATCAGCACTCCGGCGATCGCGGGGCCGATCAGACGGGCGGCGTTCAGGGACAGGATGTTCAGCCCCGCCGCGTTGGTGATCAGGGTTCTGCCGACCAGTTCCGTGACGAAGGAGAGCCGCGCGGGGTTCTCCACCGTGAACACACAGCCCAGGCCGAACGACAGCAGATAGATCAACCACAGCGGAGCGTTGCCGGACAGCACGGTGACCGTCAGGAGCAGCGCCTGCATCGCGTACAAGGACTGGGCCCACAGCAGCAGGGTGCGCCGGTCGTACCGGTCGGCGAGCACCCCTCCCCACAGGCCGAACATCAGAACCGGGGCGAACTGCAGACCCGCGGCCCAGCCGACGGCGGTCCCGCTGTGGGTCAGGTTCAGCACAAACCAGTCGAGCGCCACCCCCTGCATCGCGGTGCCGATGTTGGAGATCAGGCCCGTGCTCCAGTACACCCGGTAGTCACGGACCCGCAGTGCGGCGAACACCCCTGTTCGTGCGGTGCTCCTGGGCACCGTTTTCCTCTCGATCAGGCGTGCGGGCAGGCCGGAGGCGGCGGTTGCCGAGCACGGGAATCGCGACAGACGTCGAGAAGGGAGAAGGGAACGCGCGGGGCACGCCGGTGATCGTGAGGAGCGCGATCAGATGGCGGCGAGGGCCGGCGCGAGCGGTATGTACGCGCTCAGTGGCGCGGAGACGTCCTCGGACACAGCGCGCTGCTCACCCGGAGCAGGTCGACGTGGCGCCGGGCGACCAGCAGCTCGAAGGCCCCGGCGTGGTGCGGCATGCGGTCGTCGCGCTCGCGGGAGGGTCGAGCCTGCATGCCGGTCACCTCACAGCCGTCGGGTAGGTCAGCAGCTCAGGAATCGCTGCCGACTTGTGTGATCTCTCTTCACGTTAACCGTTCGACCACGGTTGAACAATGCCGTGCCGTCCGTCGACCGGACACCCGCCGGCTCGTGGGCTGGGCGTTCCGCGCCGGCGGGCACGTCCACCTGCCGGAGCATCCTTCTCATACCGGTGTTCGAGCTGGTACGTTGCGTCGCGTCGTCCCGGGTGGACGACACCACGTGTGTCGAAAGGACCGCGCCACTCATGCCGTACCAGCCGACCGCCGCCGGGGCCACGCCCCCGAGCTTGGTTGCCTGTACGCGCTGCGCCGGATTCCTCTGCCCACGCTTCGCGGCCCGTCGGCACATCGATCTGCACCGCGTCTCCAGCGCCATCTGTCAGGCCTGACGTCACCACTGCTTGACCGGCCCGCGCCACGGTACGGCCTGCTTCTGCTCACATCCTTGTCTCCGCAGGTCATTGCCGTGCCCGGGTGTCCTCCCCCTCTCCTGGAGAATCGCTGATGTCCGGACCACGTCCCCAGCACCGTCTTGCCCTGACCTCGCTCGCCGCCGTCACCGTCCTGTCGCTCTCCGCCACCGCCTGCTCCTCGTCCACCGCTGACAGTTCGGGCGGCTCGACGCCGCACTCCGGGGGGCATCTGACCTTCGCCCTGGCATCCGACCCGATCTGCGTCGACCCGCAGCAAGCGGGCAACAACGACGCGATCTACCCGGCCCGCCAGCTGGTGGACTCCCTGACCGACCAGGATCCGAAGACGGGGAAGATCGTGCCCTGGCTGGCGAAGTCCTGGGAGGTGAGCGAGGACGCGACGACGTTCACCTTCCACCTCCGCGAGGGGGTCACTTTCAGCGACGGCACCCCGGTGAACGCCCGTTCTGTGAAGAACAACTTCGACGGCATCATCAAGCTGGGAGCCGAGGCGGTACTGGGCAGCAGCTATCTGGCGGGCTACAAGAGCACCACCGCCGTCGACGAGTACACCGCCGAGGTCGCTTTCTCCACCCCCAACTCCCAGTTCCTACAGGCGACTTCGACCTTCACCCTCGGGCTGCTCGCCGATTCGACGGTGAAGCTGCCGGCCGGCGAGCGGTGCTCGGACAACCTCATCGGCTCCGGCCCGTTCACGCTCGTCGACTACACCCAGAACAAGTCCGTGGAGGAGCGCCGGCGCGCGGGCTACAAGTGGGGCTCCTCGCAGTGGAGCCGCAAGGGCCCCGCCTACCTGGAGAAGCTGTCCTTCAAGGTGATCCCCGAGTCCGGGGTGCGCACCGGCAGCCTGCAGTCCGGCCAGGTCGACGCGATAGGCGGAGTCGCGCCGCAGGACGAGGAGGGGCTGAAGGGCGCCGGCTTCGCGTTGCAGAGCCGGGCCAACCCGGGGCTGCCGTTCGCGCTGTCGGCGAACGTGGCGCGGCCGATCACCAAGGACCTGAAGGTCCGGCAGGCGATCCAGAAGGCCCTCGACCGGCAGGAGGTCGTCGACACGGCCCTGAGCAGCAGCTACAAGCCGGCTACGAGCGCGCTGGCGAGCACCACGGGCGACTACACCGATCTGGGCGACCGCCTCGGCCATGACGCGGCGGGTGCGGAGAAGCTGCTCGACGAAGCGGGCTGGAAGACCGGCTCGGACGGCATCCGTACGAAGAACGGGAAGAAGCTCGCCCTCAAGGTCGTGTGGGCGTCCAACTTCGGCCCCAACCAGACGGCGCTGGAGCTGATCCAGCTGCAGCTGAAGAAGGTCGGCATCCAGATCACCCTGCAGTCCACCACCATCGGGGACTTCGTGGCACTCCGGCAGAAGGGCGACTACGACTTCTCCTGGGGCAATTCGACCCGGGTGGACCCCGACATCCTGCGGACCGGGTTCTCCAGCAAGCTGCTGAACTTCGGCCACCTCTCCGACAGCGAGCTGGACGGCCTCCTGGACAAGGAGGCGTCAGCGAGCGATCCAGCCCGGCGCGCGGCGTACGTGGCACAGGCCCAGAAGATCGTGCTGGACAAGGCGTACCAGATCCCGGTGTTCGAACTCACCACCGTCCTGGGCCTGTCCGGGAAGGTCCACGACCTGGACTTCGAAGCCTCGTCCAGGCTGCAGTTCCACGACACGTGGCTGTCATGAGGAGATATCTGGCGCGGCGCCTGGCGCAGGCGGTGTTCGTCCTCTGGGCGGCGTTCACACTGTCTTTCGTGGTGCTGTACCTGCTGCCCGGCGACCCGGTGTCGATCATGGCGGCGGGCGGCGGCGAGACCAATGACATCAGCCCGGAGCAGCTCGCCGAGCTGAGGGAGTCCTACGGGTTCGACAAGCCGGTCGTCGAGCAGTACGCCACCCAGCTCCGGCACGCGCTCCAAGGGGACTTCGGGATCTCGGTGCAGAGCGGCGACGAGGTCGGCCACCTGATCGCCACGAGCCTGCCGGGCACACTCCAGCTCACCTCCGCGGCTCTCCTGCTGGCACTGGTCCTGGGGGCGGGCGTGGCTCTCCTCGGTACGTACACCAAGTGGCGCTGGCTGCGGCAGGTACTGCTGTCCCTGCCCGCACTCGGTGTGTCCGCGCCGACGTTCCTGGTCGGCCTGGTGCTGGTGCAGATCTTCTCGTTCCGGTGGGGTCTGCTGCCTGCCATCGGCAACGAGGGCTTCGGCAGCCTGATCCTGCCGGTGATCACCTTGTCCTTGCCCACCGGCGCGGTGATCGCGCAGGTCTTCGCCAAGAGCCTGCGGACCACCCTGGCCGAGCCCTACGTCGAAACCGCGCTGGCGAAGGGTGCGAGCCGGGCACGCGTGCACTTCCGGCACGCCACCCGCAACGCGGCCATTCCTCCGCTGACGGTACTGGGAATGCTCGTCGGCAATCTGCTCGGCGGGTCGGTGGTCGTGGAGACGGTGTTCTCCAGGACCGGGGTGGGGCGGCTCACCGCGACGGCGGTGAGCGCCCAGGACATACCGGTGGTCCAGGGCCTGGTGGTGTTCGGAGCGCTGGTGTTCGTCCTGGCGAATCTGGCGGTCGATCTCATCTATCCGCTGCTCGATCCACGGATCACGACGACCGCGGCGGTGACGCGATGACCGAGCTCATGACAGCCGAGGCGCTGACCGGCACGACGGGGGGCACGCCCCCGCCGGCCCCCGACCGCTTCGTCCGGGAGGGAGCGGGGGAACGGGCGCGGCGCCTGGCCCGGTTCCTGCTGCGCTCCCCCGGGCTGGTGCTGTCGATCGTGCTGGTGGCGCTGGTCCTCGTATCGGCGTTCCTCCCGGGTCTCTTCACCTCGCAGGATCCGCTGTCCGGGGTGCCCCGGGACAGGCTTCAGGGCCCCGGCGCCGATCATCTCTTCGGCACCGATCAGCTGGGCCGCGATCTGTTCGCCAGGGTCGTGCACGGCTCGGCGCTGTCGCTCCAGGCGACGGTGCTCGCGGTGGCCGTGGGCCTGGTGGCGGGCTCTCTGCTCGGACTGCTCGCCGGGTTCCTGGGCGGCCGCGTCGACGACGTCCTGATGCGCGCCGCCGACGTCCTGCTGGCGATCCCGGGCCTGCTGCTGTCACTGGCCGTGGTGACCGCTCTGGGCTTCGGCACCGTCAAGGTCGCGGTCGCCGTGGGCATCGCCAGTGTGGCGAGTTTCGCCCGGGTCATGCGCTCCGAGGTACTCCGGGTGCGCGGCGCGGTGTACGTGGAGGCGGCGCGCTCCTCCGGTGCCCGCCCGTTCTCGGTGCTGTTCCGGCATGTGCTGCCGAACTCGGCCGGCCCGGTGCTGGTGTACGCGGCCGTCGACTTCGGCGCCGTCATCCTGCAGGTGTCCGCGCTCAGCTTTCTCGGCTACGGCGCCGTCCCGCCGGCCCCCGAATGGGGCGCGCTGGTCTCGGGCGGCCGCGACTACCTGGCCACGGCGTGGTGGCTCACCACCCTGCCCGGCCTGACCATCGCGGCCACGGTACTGGCCGCCAACCGGATCTCCCGTGCGCTCGACGGGGAAGGCAGGGAGACACGATGAGCGACGCACCACTGCTCGACATACGCGGGTTGCGGGTGTCCTACCGGACCCGCTCGGGCATCGTGCCGGCCGTACGGGGTGTCGACCTGACCGTCGGGCCCGGCGAAGTCGTCGCGGTGGTCGGCGAATCCGGCTCCGGCAAGAGCACGATCGCGCACTCGGTCATCGGGCTGCTTCCGGCCGGCGGCGCGCTGGAGGCCGGGCAGATCCTCTTCGACGGCGTCGATCTGGCCCTGGCGGACGACAAGGAGCTCCGGGCCCGCCGCGGCCGCGACATCGGGCTGATCCCGCAGGATCCGATGGTGTCGCTCAACCCTGTACAGCGCATCGGGAGCCAGGTGGCCGAGGTGCTGCTGATCCACGGGCTCGCCGATCGGGACACCGCGGCGGCGCAAGCCGTGGAGATCCTCGGGCAGGCAGGTCTGCCGGACCCCGAGGTGCGGGCGCGGCAGTATCCCCACGAGTTGTCCGGTGGTATGCGGCAACGGGTGCTGATCGCCGTCGCGGTGGCCGCCAGACCCCGGCTCGTGATCGCCGACGAGCCGACGAGCGCCCTGGACGTCACCGTGCAGCGGCAGATCCTGGACCACATCGAGAGCCTCACCCGGGAGTCGGGCACTGCTGTCCTTCTGATCACCCATGACCTCGGAGTGGCCGCGGACCGGGCGCGGCGGATCGTGGTCATGGCTCAGGGCGAGGTCGTCGAGACCGGTTCCACCCAGCAGGTGCTGCACGCCCCGCAGCACGCCTACACCCGGCAGTTGCTGGCCGCCGCGCCGAGCCTGGCCGGAGGCCGTCTGGTGTCGGAACGCCGGGTTGCGGCCAAACCGTCCGGCGTATCGGCAGGCGGGGCTCCCGCCGAATCACGCAGGCCCGGGACGACCACGGATCTCGTCGTCGCCCGGAACCTCGTGAAGCGATTCCCGCTGCCCGGCGGGACGGGCAGCGCCCGGACGCTGCGGGCCGTCGACGACGTCAGCTTCAGCATCGGCCGCGGCGAGACGTTCGCGCTGGTCGGCGAATCGGGTTCCGGCAAGTCCACGACGGCACGCCTCGTGGTCCGGCTGGCGGATCCCTCGGAGGGCGGCGTCACCTTCGACGGGCAGGACATCACCGGCCTGCGTGGCGGCGCGCTGCGCAGGCTGCGGCGCCGGATGCAGATCGTGTACCAGAGCCCGTACGCCTCGCTGGACCCGCGTTGGTCCGTCGCGGAGGTGATCACCGAGCCGCTGCGGGCATTCGGCGTCGGAAGTCGCAAGGAGCGTTCGCGACGGGCGTCCGACCTGCTGGAACGGGTGTCGCTGCCGGCTTCCGTACTGCGCCGCAGACCCGCCGAGCTGTCCGGCGGCCAGCGGCAGCGGGTGGCGATCGCCCGGGCGCTCGCTCTGGAGCCCGACCTGGTCGTCTGTGACGAGCCGGTGTCGGCGCTGGACGTGTCCGCGCAGTCGCAGATACTGGAACTGCTCGTGGATCTTCAGAACGACCTGGGTCTGAGCTACCTCTTCATCTCCCACGACCTGGCCGTGGTGCGGCAGATCGCCGACCGCGTGGGGGTGATGCGGCACGGACGTCTGATCGAGACGGGCACGACGGACGACATCTTCGCGGCGCCGTCCGATCCGTACACGAAGGAACTGCTCGCCGCCATCCCCGGTGGCCGGCAGCCGTCCGCCGCGACCTGAACCCCGGGGAGGTCGCAGCCGGGGCACCGGGCGGACGCCCCGGGTTCGACGGCAGCAGAAGCCGGCCTCGACGCAAGGAGCACTGCATTGGACGTTCACGCATCCCTGACCGACGTGGTCGGCAACACCCCGCTGGTGCGGCTCAACCGTGTCACCGGCGCGGTGCCCGCACCCGTCTACGTGAAACTGGAGTACGTCAATCCGGGCGGCAGCGTGAAGGACCGCATCGCTCTGTCGATGGTCGAGGCCGCCGAGGAGGCGGGGCAGCTGCTGCCGGGCGGCACCATCGTCGAAGGCACCTCGGGCAACACGGGCGTCGGCCTCGCGATGGTCGCCGCACAGCGCGGCTACCGCTGTGTCTTCGCGATCCCGGAGAAGAGCAGCGCGGAGAAGATCGCCGTACTGCGCGCCTACGGTGCCGAGGTCATCGTCTGCCCGAGCGATGTGCCGCGCGAACACCCCGACCATGTGCACTCCGTGGCCGACCGTGTCGCCGCCGGGACGCCTGGCGGCTGGCTGGCGAACCAGTACGACAACCCGGCCAATCCACGGGCCCATTACCGAACCACCGGGCCGGAGATCTGGCGACAGACCGACGGGCGGATCACCCACCTGGTGTCCGGCATCGGCACCGGCGGCACCATCACCGGGACCGGCGAGTATCTCAAGGAGGTGAGCGGCGGCCGGGTGACTGTCGTCGGCGCCGACCCCGAGGCCTCGCTCTACTCCGGCGGCGACGGGAGCCCGTACTACGTGGAGAGCATCGGCCGGTTCCGCCACCCCGAGACGGTGGACGACACCTGGCCGCAGTCCTACCACCCGGCGGTCGTGGACCGGTTCGAGCGGATCAGCGACAGCGACTCCCTGCTGACCGCCCGGCGCCTGGCCCGGGAGGAGGGGCTGCTGGTCGGCGGCTCCGCAGGCACCGCGGTGGCCGCAGCACTGCGAGTGGCGGCCGGACTGGGCCCCGACGACCTGGTGGTCGTCCTGCTGCCGGATTCCGGCCGCAATTATCTCTCCAAGGTCTTCGACGACGACTGGCTCCGCCGGCTCGGCCTGCTGGGCGACGGGGTTCCCACCGAGCCCGCCGGCCCGGCAGCATCCCCCGCGGTATCGAACGCGCACCGCTGACGGACCAGGCGCCGGCAGCACCGCACCGGAAGAAAGGCACCACATCATGACCCCCTCGCGCCCCTCGGCGGGCTTGGCATCGAGCGCCGGTCCGGCCGGCATCCCGGCACCGCGCGGAAGTCTCGCCGAAGCCCCGCGGGACCGTGCGAACCGGCCCTCGACCGCCGCCCTGGACGGCGTCGCGCCCCCGTGCGACGCCGTACGGTGGGTCGCCGCGAGCTGGGAACATCCCGACGCGCTGGCGCTGCGGAACCGGATGGACGCCGAACTGCGGCCCCGTTACGCCCCCTTCGACGCCCAGCGCGCGGGCCGAAGGGCGGGGCCCCCGGCCGCCGCGGAGATCGCCGTCACCTGGCTCGCCTACGAGGGCGCCAGTCCTCTGGCGACGGCCTCCCTCAGGCTGCTGCGCCAGAACGACGGTGAGGGCCTCTACGAGGTCAAGCGCGTCTACGTGCACGACGAGCACCGCGGGCGCGGCCTGGCCAGAGCGGCGCTCGGCGCCGTCGAGACCAGTGCCCGGTCGCTCGGCGCCGCCCGGCTCTTCCTGCAGACCGGAAAGCTGCAACCGGAGGCTATGGGGCTCTACGAACGGCAGGGCTGGCACAGGATCCCCTGCTACCCGCCCTACGACGCCGATTCGTTCGGCGTCTGCTACGCCAAGGACCTGTGAAAGCCCGGACCGGCCCACGACCACCGCACACGAGGGAGCGAACATGACAGTCCACGATGTCGACCAGGTGAGTTTCGTCCGGGAATGGGAGCAGTGGCACCGGGAACACGAGGAAGCACTCGCCGGGCCGCACGGATTTCTCGCCATCACGAGCCTGCACTGGCTGGGCGCCGAGCCGGCTCGCTTCGAGGACGCCCCAGGGGCCTGGTCGAGCACGCCGGACGGAGTGGTGGTGGAGCTGGCGGAAGGCGAGGAACTCACCGTCGACGGCGTGGCGGTCCACGGCCGGTACGACTTCGGGGTCATCGGCGAACGGGACAGTCTGTACCCGGGATTCGGCGACGCGGTGATCGAGGTGGCCAAGCGTGGCGGACACGACATCCTGCGTCCCCGCCACCCCGGGAACGCATTGCGTACCGCGTTCACCCTGACCCCTGCGTACGCCCCCGGCCCCCGCTGGGTTCGCACCGGCCGGTTCGTACCCTTCGACCGCCCACGCGCGGTGACCGTCGGCGCGGCCGTCGAGGGCCTGGAGCATGTCTACGACTCCCCCGGCCAGGTCGAGTTCGAACTGGACGGCGCCGTCCACCGGCTCACGGCGTTCAACGGAAAGCGCCCCGGCAGCCTGATGGTGCTGTTCACGGACACGACCTCCGGCGTGACCACCTACGCGGCGAACCGTGCCCTGCAGATCGCGCCACCCGACGCCGAGGGCAGGCTGAGCCTCGACTTCAACCGCGCCGCGAACCTGCCCTGCGCTTACACGGACCTGGCGACCTGCCCGCTGCCTCCGGCGGAGAACCGGCTGACGGTCGCGGTCGAGGCCGGCGAGAGGATCCCTCTGGAGCGCGGCGGACAGCCCTGACAGCGGACGGCACTCGCCTGCCGGCGAGTGCCGCTGCCGTCCCGCCGCACGCTCGGTGACTGCCGACGGGGGTAGGGGACGCTCTATGACGGCGAGCCGGCACGACTCGGTGACGCATGCGTTTCCGGCTCTTCCCCCTGCTCTGTGAGCTGCTCGCGCAGGTAGTTCCAGACCACCGCGATCAGCGCGGCAGCGGGTACGGCGAGCAGACTGCCCACGATGCCCGCCAGACTGCCGCCCAACGTCACCGCCAGCAGGACCACCGCGGCGTGCAGACCGAGCCCGCGACTCTGGATCATGGGCTGGAACACGTTGCCCTCGAGCTGCTGCACCACGACGATGACGGCCAACACGATCAGCGCGTCGGTCGGTCCGTTCGACACCAAGGCGATGAGAACCGCGACGAAGCCGGCGAACAGGGCACCCACGATCGGGACGAACGCGGACACGAAGGTCAGCACCGCCAGAGGAAGCACCAGAGGAACTCCCACGATCCACAGGCCGAGGCCGATGAGGACGGCGTCGAGCAGGCCGACATACGCCTGGGAACGCACGAACTCACCCAGCGTCTCCCAACCACGCGCCGCCACGGTCGGAACATCGGTGGCGAGCCGGCCGGGCAGCTGGCGCGCCAGCCACGGCAGGAACCGGGGGCCGTCCTTGAGCATGAAGAACATCAGGAAGACCGCCAGGACCGCGGTGACCACACCGTTGACCACGGTGCTCACCCCGGTCACGACAGTGGTGACCATGCTGCCGATGCTGTCCTGGATACGGGCGGTCGCGGAGTCGAACGCACCGGTGATCTGATCGTCGCCGATGTTGAGGGGCGGCCCGGATGCCCACTCGCGCAGCTTCTGGATGCCTTCGACCACGCCGTCGGCCAGCTCGCCGGACTGGGAGGCCACCGGCACCGCGATCAGCGCCGCGACCCCCACGGCGACGAGGAGGAACAGCACCGTCACCACGGAAGCCGCGAGGGCCGGGGGCCACCCGAGTCGGCGCAGGTAACGCGCTATGGGCCACGTCAGAGTGGTGAGCAGCAAGCCGACTATGAGCGGCCAGACGACCGACCACATGCGGCCCAGTACCCAGATCGCCGCCGCGGCCATGACAAGGACCAGAATCAACTCGCCCGAGACGCGTGCCGAAACACGGAGGGCGGCACGGGTCTTGGTGGAGCTCAACGTGACTGACATGTGCTTCACCCTATGGGCCGACGGCCCCGCTCCGGACCGCTCCTGCCCGGCCCCGGCCCCGCATCGGGGATTGACCCCGTCACTTGGCAGCGCCGCGAAGGTACCCGCACCGTTGGCCGGCCGGGCCCCGCCGCCGCGCCTCGATGTGAGGC